>CBIMFG010001162.1:0-2359 GCA_966243125.1 uncultured Niastella sp. | reverse complement strand
GGGTGTATCTATTACAAAGGCACTAGCGCATGCGCTGAAGCGCAAGAAGGATGATCAGGTTATTGCCCAAAAAAATGTAGAAACCAGCCAGATCGAACGCTTTTTGTATCCCAAATTGGGGCCTGGACAACTTTGGGAAGAAGTTGCCCGGCAAATTGAAAGCATGGGTGGTAAAATAATCTTCAATCAAAAGATCACAAGCATAACCAACCACAAGGATGGCATTTCAGCTGTTCAATCTGTTAATCCGGAAACCGGAGAATCTCAAACCTGGGAAGGTGATTATTTTTTCTCCACCATGCCTGTGAATGAGCTTATTGGTGGTATGTTAGGTGAGGTACCAGAAGAAGTAAAGGAAGTTGCGGGTGGTTTGTTATACCGGGATTTTATTACGGTAGGCCTGTTGTTGAAGCAATTTTCTGTTCCTGACAAAACAAATGGCGGCTTCAAAAAGCTTAACCTGGAAGATACCTGGATCTACGTACAGGAAAAAGATGTAAAGGTGGGTCGCTTGCAGCTTTTTAATAACTGGAGTCCTTACCTGGTAAAAGATCCCACAACAAGCTGGATCGGCATGGAATACTTTTGCAATACCACCGACGAATTTTGGAACCAGTCTGAAGAAGTAATAAAGGAAACGGCCATCAACGAACTGGAAAAGATTGGGCTCGCCCGAAAGGAAGACCTGCTGGATTCCACTGTGCTGAGGATGGAGAAAACCTATCCGGCCTACTTTGGAAGCTACGATCGTTTTGATGTTATCCGGAACTTCGTTGACGGGCTTCAGAATTTATATCTTATTGGTCGCAACGGCATGCACAAATACAACAATTCCGATCACTCCATGCTTACTGCTATGACGGCAGTGGACAACATTGTTGCCGGTATTACCGACAAATCGAATATCTGGTCTATCAATACTGAAATGGAGTATCACGAAGAAAAGAAGTAAGCGTTTACTCAACGCTATTACATAAAAAAGCGATTATGTTCTTATGTCATAATCGCTTTTTATTTTGGGTGATGCGAGCCCTATATTAATTATAATAGTTCCCAATAGATAAGTTTGTTTGCTAAATAGGTTTTGCATTCCATTTTTTTATCTAAAAAGAGTTAATCGCAACGTTTAAGCAAAGCAGATAGTCATACTTTTATAAAAAACTCTAAATGACCTTCAGAAACTTAATAATTAAAGCGCTAAACAAACTTCCTTATGTGAAGAGATTGCAGGAAGAAAATCAGAATTTGAACCGCTTGATGTCAGAAAATCAGGATTTAAAACGTTTGCAGGAGGAATGCCAGGATTTTAAGAAGAATTCTTATTTTCCTGCCGGACATTATTATTCGCCCATTGTTTCAGTGGAAGATATAAAAGCCCGGCAGGATATAATATGGAGAGATAGGCCAGAAGATGACCTCAAGGGTATTGAATTAAATATTCAGGAACAAATAGCTCTGGTAAAAAACGGATTATCTAAATTTTACCATGAACTACCTTTCACTCCTACTAAACAAAACCATTTAAGATATTACTTTGAAAATGATTTTTATTCCTACACTGACGGAATAGTTCTATACTCAATGATCAGGTATTACAAACCTAAAAGGATCATTGAAGTAGGATCTGGTTTTTCATCGGCATTAATGCTAGACACAAATGAGCTATTTTTTAATAGCGAAATAAATCTAACGTTTATAGAACCTAATCCTGAGCGTTTGTACACTTTACTTAGAGAAAGTGATAAAAAATCAAGCGAAATTATTGTGAGCGATGTGCAACAGATCTCACTTGAAATTTTTGAAAAGCTTGATTCCGGTGATATATTATTTATTGATAGTACTCACGTTGCTAAAACAGGAAGCGACGTTAATTATATCTTACTCGAAATTCTACCTAGATTAAAGAAAGGGGTATTGATACATTTCCATGATATATTTTACCCATTTGAGTATCCGAAGGAATGGGTGTTTAAAGGATTTAACTGGAATGAGATTTACTTCTTAAGGGCCTTTTTAATGTATAACAGTGCCTTCAAAGTCAAATTATTTTCAACCTACGCACATATGAATTTAGCATTTGAGGAGATGCCAATGACAACCAAAAATTATGGCGGTCATATATGGTTAGAAAAGGTATAATGGCTTCAGTCTTGTGATTTTTAAATGACTGGATAATTCGAAATGATCCTCTACTACAACAACTCAACGATCGGGATTTGACTTGATCCACGAGATGTAGTAGTATTGTTGTAATAGCATGAAAAAAGCGATTACAACTTTCGTTATAACCGCTTCGTTTTCTTCGTGGTGTGGGGCGGGATCGAACCGCCGACACAAGGATTTTCAGTCCTTTGCTCTA
>CBIMFG010001161.1:0-2360 GCA_966243125.1 uncultured Niastella sp. | reverse complement strand
CCATCCATTCGGTGCCAACACGTATAGCTTAGTCATTGAACTATTTGATGGCTTGATTGTCTTATACAAGGAGGCGCTTAACAATTAATTTGGGAATTAGCTAAAATTTTACACCAAAAATCCCCATTGATTGTAAAAAGTTGTTTTTCTTTGCGGTGACAAAATCTATTGATTTAAAAGCATACCCGTTTAAAATGCAAAAAAATCTCACCATAATACTCGCTGATGTAGTTGCGCAAGCCGCAATTACTATAGTGCGTGGGGTTTTTCCTGTACGTCTCAGTACAGTTTTTTTCTTCCAACCTATACCCGTAAGGGTGCGACGTTGATACTTACAGAACCATACAGCATGTATTGTGGTATTTGGAATGGCCTTCATTCCAGCAAGCCCTCGTCTCCGGCACGATGTTTTAAGCCGTTGCATTTTTCACATTTAGCCTTGTTTCAAAAATGGATACTCAACATCAATTTCAGGTTATTGTAGCCAACGAATCTCACCTCAGCTTTGCTCAGATCATATGCGATGAAATGGCCGCGTCGGCTAAAGCCCGCGGAACCGGTATAGCCAAACGTTCGCCCGAATATATCCAACAGAAGATGCGTGAAGGAAAAGCGGTGATCGCTTTTAATCAGGATGGCATCTGGGCTGGCTTTTGCTACATCGAAACCTGGAGCCATGGCGAGTATGTGGCCAATTCAGGACTCATCGTTTCTCCTAACTTCCGTAAAGGTGGTTTGGCAAAAGCTATTAAGAAAAAGATCTTCGAGTTGAGCCGGCTAACCTTCCCCGAGTCAAAAATATTTGGCTTAACCACCGGACTGGCAGTAATGAAGATCAACAGCGATCTCGGTTACGAGCCCGTTACCTATTCTGAATTGACGCAGGATGAAGCCTTTTGGGCCGGTTGTAAAAGCTGTGTGAACTACGATATTCTCATGAGCAAGGAGCGCAAGAACTGTTTGTGCACCGCCATGCTGTACGATCCAAAAGATCACTACGAGCCTGAGGAAACAAAAGAGTTCTTCCAGGAAAAGAAAAGCGTGTTTGAACGCCTGTTACGTATAAAACAATGGAAATTGCTGAAGCCTTTCTGTAAGGACGATACAGACTCCAACACCCCTTCTGGCGGCGGAGCCGGCAAGATCAAATCTTTTTTTCACTACTTTTTTAATTTCTAAAAACAAGTCTTGCGACAATGGCAAAGAAAGTTGTTCTCGGTTTTAGCGGTGGTTTAGACACTACATTTTGTGTAAAATACCTGGGCGAAGACCAGGGCTACGAAGTGCACAGCATTATTGTAAATACCGGTGGTTTCAGCGATGAGGAATTGAAGAAGATTGAAGAGCATGCTTATAAACTGGGTGTAAAAACACACACCACAGTAAACGCCATAAGAGGATACTACGATAACATCATAAAATACCTCATTTACGGGAATGTGTTAAAGAACAACACGTATCCTTTAAGTGTGAGCGCCGAACGATTGAGCCAGGCCCTGCACATTGCAGACCATGTAAAGAAATTAAATGCCGATGCCGTAGCGCATGGCAGTACCGGCGCCGGTAACGACCAGGTTCGCTTTGATATGGTGTTCCACATTTTGATCCCTGGTGTAGAGATCATTACCCCTATTCGCGATCTGAAACTCAGCCGCGAAGCAGAAATTGACTACCTGAAAGGCAAAGGCGTGAACATGAACTTCGCCAAAGCCGTTTACTCTATCAATAAAGGTTTGTGGGGAACCAGTGTAGGGGGTAAAGAAACATTGTCATCAAAAGGCATGCTGCCCGAAGAAGCCTGGCCTACCCAGGTTACTAAAACCGGCAGCGAAGAAGTGAAACTGCGTTTTGAAAAAGGTGAACTGAAAAAGATCAACGATAAAGAATTTACTCACCCCAGTGAAGCCATTCAGTACCTGCAAACCATTGCCGGTGCATATGGTGTTGGCCGCGATATACACGTAGGTGATACCATCATTGGAATAAAAGGCCGCGTAGGTTTTGAAGCCGCTGCGCCAATGGTGATCCTGAAAGCACACCATGCTTTGGAAAAGCACGTGCTTACCAAATGGCAGCTGAACTGGAAAGACCAGCTGGCTCAGTTCTACGGCAACTGGTTACACGAAGGACAGATCATGGACCCGGTGATGCGCGATATTGAAGCCTTCCTTGAAAACTCTCAGGCCCATGTAACCGGCGATGTATTTGTTCACCTGCAACCTTACCGCTTCCAGGTCATTGGTATTGAATCAACGTATGATCTCATGAGCAGCAAGTTTGGCAAGTATGGCGAAATGAATACCGGCTTTACAGGCGAAGACGTTCGTGGGTTCAGTAAGATCTTTGGCAACCAGACGTCC
>CBIMFG010001160.1:0-2361 GCA_966243125.1 uncultured Niastella sp. | reverse complement strand
TCTGCGTCTCCGGTTACGGCGACGCCGACCACATCCGCCGCGCCACCGCGGCCGGCATCTGCATCCAACTCTACAAACCGATCGCCTTCGCCCAACTCATCGCCGCCATCGAAAAATGCCGCCCCAACCCCTCAGCGAACAACCGGCAACAGACGATCCACATGCCGCCATCAACTTACAGGAATTAAAGAAGCTCGTAGCACAAGCGGTAGCCAACCTGAGTGAACAACGACGCAGGATCTTTATCCTAAGCCGAGAAAAAGGAATGACCATTCCGGAAATTGCGAGCGAGCTCAGCCTTTCACCCAACACCGTTAAAAATACCCTGGTGAGCGCCTTACAGGCCATCAGGGAATACCTGCAAGCGCAGGGCTATCAATTGCCCACCTTCCTCATCCTTTCGTTCTTAATAAAATAATTAAGAAAAAATTCATGTTGCATTAGTCCTTATTCTCTTAACCGGGATCATATATAATATAGCCATGGAAAAAACAGCCATTCAACTACTACTGGAGCAATATCTTGAACAAACGCTCACTGAAACAAACGCCGCGCGTTTGCAGGCCTTGCTGAACGATCCTGCGCAGCAGCAGGAAGTGCTGGAGGCGTTGACTAATATGGTAGCGGCTACCAACGCAGACGCCTCGATGGTGCCTGCAGACTGGTACAATATGCCCCGGCAGATTGTTGCCATTGACAAACCGGCCGTTCCTGTTCGGCGAATGAATACAAGATGGTTAGCTGCTGCTTCTATTATTATCCTACTGGGTGTAGCGGTATTCTGGTGGCAGTTGAACTCCGGGAACAAACAGCTGCCTCAAAACAAAACAGCTGCTACTATTAGTAATGATGTAGTGCCCGGCCATACCGGCGCGGTACTTACCCTGGCCGATGGTAGAACCCTGGTACTGGATAGTATTACAAACGATACCCTCTCCACGCAAAATGGAGCGCAGGTAGTAATGAAGAACGGTCAGCTGCAATACCAGCCTACGGGCACTGCTGCCAGCCAAACCACGTACAATACCATGACCACGCCACGCGGCCGGCAATTCAATGTTCAGTTGCCCGATGGTACGCAGGTATGGTTGAATGCCGCTTCTTCTATTACCTACCCTACAGCTTTCACCGGCAATGAAAGAAATGTAAGCATTACGGGTGAAGTGTACTTTGAAGTAGCTAAGGATAAAACAAAACCATTCAAGGTTCAAGTGGGTAACGCTACAGTTGAAGTATTAGGCACCCACTTCAACATAAACGCCTACGATGACGAAGCGAATATAAAAACAACATTATTAGAAGGAAAAGTGAGAGTCGTCAATGGTCAATGGTCAATGGCCAATGGAACAGCCATCCTGAAACCTGGCGAGCAAGCTGTAATAGCAGGAAATTCACCATTGACCATTCACCATTCTCCAAATCTGGAGCAGGTGATATCATGGAAGAACGGCCTCTTCAACTTCGAAAACGCCACCCTTGAACAAGTGATGCGTCAACTGCAGCGCTGGTATAATATAGAGGTCGTTTATACAGGTAAAATAAAAGAGATCCAATTTTTTGGCGAAATAAACAAGAACGTTCCCCTTTCGGTGGTGTTGGATGCGCTGCAAAACGCCGGAGTGCATTTCAGGATTGAAACAGGAAACAAACTGGTTGTTATGCCATAATACATTACCCCAACCAAAACTATACGCAACATGAAACTGCCAGGTCTGTTATTGACTTTACTATTGCTGCAAGTAAGTGCCAGCGGGTTTGCACAAAACATTTCTTATGCGGCAAAGAACGCGTCCCTTTCAACCGTGTTTGCTGAAATTAAAAAGCAAACGGATTATGTGGCTTTCGGCGCAAGAGAGCTACTCAAAAATGGGAAGCCGGTTACAGTAAGCGTAACAAACATGCCGCTCACCGATTTTTTGAACCTGGTGTTGAAAGATCAGCAACTTCAATACAGGATCTCTGAGAAAACCATTTTCCTGTCGCCCAAACCCAGCCAACCGGCAAAAGAGCAGGTGGTTGCTGCTACTCCTGTTAAAGGAAGAATTACCGATGCAGCCGGCAACCCACTGGCAGGCGCTACAGTCAGTGGCGCCAACGGCGCAGCTTCTACCGACGCGCAAGGTTTCTTCACCATTCAGGCCAATGCCGGCGAGCTGCTTACGATCACCTATATAGGTTATGCCACCCGGCAGTTGCGTGTTGCGGCCAACGGACCTATGCTGATAGCGTTGGAACCAAGCGCCAGCAGCCTCGACACAGCCGCCATCGTGATCAATACAGGTTTTCAGTTGGTAAAGAAAGAAAAAATGACCGGCAGCACTGTAACTGTCAACAGCACCGAACTGGGTAAACGATATACGC
>CBIMFG010001159.1:0-2362 GCA_966243125.1 uncultured Niastella sp. | reverse complement strand
AATCAATTTATGGCTTAAAATATATTTGGTTTTGCCTATGGCGCTCAATGTAAAAACATTAAAGACCAGATCGCTTACCGCCGCGGTGTTTGTAGTAGTAATGCTTACCGGACTGCTATGGAACCATTGGAGCTTTTTTGTATTGTTCTCAATTGTTCACTTTGGTTGCTGGAGTGAATACCAGAAACTGGTAGGATTAATTGATCCTGATTATACTTCTATTACTCCCTTTCATAAATATGGCGTGAAATTGGCAGGGTGGTGCGTCATGTTGTATTTTACCAACGACCAGTTCAAAATTTTTGGCCTGCCGTTGCATGAAATAGGCTGGTTCCTTGGATTGTTGTTCATATTTATTCTGCCCATTGTGGAGTTGTTATTTGCGAAAGAAATAAAACCAAAGAACATCGGTTATTCAGCTTTAGGATTGGTTTACATTTCTTTATCATGGGGCCTGATGATGGACCTGCGTTGTTCTTTTATTCCGCAAAGCAGGGACGGGGTATTGATAAATATAGATAGCTGGCTGAAGCTGATGCCCATTGCGCTGATCGTTTCCATCTGGATCAATGATACCATGGCATACATTGTTGGATCATTGATTGGCAAAACGCCATTTTCAAAGATCTCACCCAAAAAAACCTGGGAGGGTACCATTGGTGGCGCTATTCTGTGTGTGGTGGTAATTGCCTTACTGGGTTACTTTACAGCGCCTGCTTATGGTCATAGTGTAATACACTGGATAGCCATTGCAGCTATTGCGGCGGTAGTAGGTACTGCGGGTGATTTGCTGGAAAGTAAATTAAAAAGGGTAGCCAACGTTAAAGACAGCGGACATATTATGCCTGGCCATGGTGGGTTTTTAGACCGGTTTGATTCGTTATTATTAGCAATTCCATTTGTTTGGTTATATATTCAACTGGCACTAAAATGAAATTTCATCTATTAATCAGTATCCTGTTTTACACTCAATTAAGCTGTACCGCTGCACCCACAGAAACTCCGGTGCCCTTGCTTGAATTTAAGTCTGGTATGATCGATAAAAAGTTATACAAAGGTAAGATAAAAGATGGCAAGCACTGGAAAGATAAACGGGGCGAAAATGTTGTAATTCTAACTCAAACAGGCATTTACTGGTCCAACGTATGGGATGCAACGCGGGGCGCAAAAATATTTGCCTATCACTTCATAAAAACCGGGGAAAATTCGTTTAAGGAAATATGGAAAATAAGTGAAGTGGTAGAGGAGTGCGCCTTTGAAGTAAAGTGCGATTTCTTGAGTAATTCCCTTTCTGTTACCGACCTTGATGATGATGGTATTGCCGAAGTAGGTTTTGTTCTTTCAAAGGGTTGCAAAGCGGAAGCGGGCCCTGAGGAAAAGAAACTGGTGTTTTATGAAGGGAAAGATCTATACACGATTAAAGGAACTACTTCCGTTATAAAAGGGTCGGCAAAGCTTGGCGGCGAAAAAGACGTGGAAAAGAAGTTTGAAGATGCCCCTGAAGCCTTTCTGGAGTTTGCCAACAAACAATGGAACAGATTTGGCGTTTGGAAGGCTATTAAATAATTGTTAATCGTAGTGCGATACTATTTTGTAATTTTGACCTCTAAAATTTTTAAATGACCATCCATAAAGAAGGCTATAAGAGTATATTGATCAGCGCGATATTATTTGCTGTTATTAACCTGGTATCGTTTTATTTTATTAGTTTTTCACTGGCCTGGTTAAGCTGGTTAATATTTGTGCTTACTCTTGGTTTAGTGTTATTCATTATTTCTTTCTTCCGGGTGCCTAATCGCAAACTTACCCAGGGCAGTAACCTGGTTATTGCACCAGCCGATGGTAAAGTGGTGGTTATTGAAGAAGTGTATGACGAAGAATATTTTAAAGACAAAAGATTACAGGTTTCTATATTTATGAGCCCGGCAAATGTGCACCAGAACAGAACACCCGTAGCCGGTGAAGTGGTATATAATCAATATCATAAAGGGAAATACCTGGTAGCCTGGCATCCCAAATCATCAACAGAGAATGAGCGTCATTCAGTGGTGATCCGCTATGCAAAAGGCGAAGTACTGGTAAAACAAATTGCCGGCGCCCTGGCCAAAAGAATTGTAAACTACCTGAGCGTTGGTCAAAAAGTTGATCAGGCTTCAGAGATGGGTTTTATTAAATTCGGCAGCCGGGTTGATATGTTGTTACCACTGGGTACTAAAGTGAATGTAAAGTTGAATGAAGTGGTGAAGAACGGCGTAACTGTTATTGCTACTGTATAACGAAGTTATAAAAGATAGTAAGAGGTGTCCACAGCTAACGGACACCTCTTTTATTTAGAAGATATTCTCTAGTTCTTTCAATGAAT
>CBIMFG010001158.1:0-2363 GCA_966243125.1 uncultured Niastella sp. | reverse complement strand
CAGTATGATTTTGTGCGTGCTGATATAAGCAAGGTTGAGATCACTGAAAACATTGATCGTGCCACGCTGCAGCATAAACTGGTTGCACCATACGTGCGTAGCTTTTCGGTAGAAAGCTTTGAGCAAAGCGTACTGTTTGTTGATGGAAAATATGTGCAAACCCTGAACTCGGGCGTGTACTACTGGTGGAAGAATGCTATTGTTATTCTGGTAAGCAAACTGGATATGCGTCAGCAACAAGTGGAGCTTAATGGACAGGAAATTCTAACCAAAGATAAAGCTGCGTTGCGTATAAATGCCTGGGCGCAGTATAAGGTAAATGATATTGAAAAAGCGCTGGTGCAAAACAAAGATTTCAGCTATCAGCTGTATGCCATCTTTCAATTGGCGCTGCGTGAATACGTAGGCGGAATGCCCTTCGACGAACTGTTGGAGAAAAAAGAAAGCATTACCCCTTTTATTCTGGAAGCTATCGCTGCAAAAGCTGTTGCATTAGGCGTGGAAGTAATCGGCTTTGGTATCCGCGATATCATCTTGCCGGGTGATGTAAAAGACATTATGAATGGAGTGCTGATAGCAGAAAAGAAAGCACAGGCAAATACCATTATGCGTCGTGAAGAAACAGCCAGCACCCGTAGCCTGTTGAACACTGCCAAACTGATGGAAGAAAATGCTATGCTATGGAAACTGAAGGAGATGGAATATGTGGAAAAGATAGCGGAAAAGATCAGCAGCATCAGTGTTAATGGAAACGGCGTGTTGATAGATCAGTTGAAACAAATTTTAGTATCGCAGAAATAAGCTGCAGCCACAAAAGTGGCCAGGTGATTTGTAAGTTGTATAGCCTTGAGAATGTAAGTAGTACCCGCTGGTCGGCGGCGGGACTGCTTTTTCAATCATTTGGATTATACCTGCGATAAGTAACTGTAAGTAAAAAGGCAGTGTATGAAAACCGAAGTGATAACTATTATTGAAACAGAGCTTGCACAAACCTTTGATGAATTATTCAAATGGTTTAATATTGATAAGGAACTATTGAATTACGCACCTAATAGTAAGGGTTGGAGTATTCGTAAGATCCTGGAACATATTTCATTGACGAACCAATATCTTTTGATGTTGATCAGCAAGGGTACCAGGAAGGCATTGGAAAGGTCGAAGAAAGAAAATTATACAGCAATGCTGGTTGATTATGATTTGGACTGGCAGCGGATGAAAATAATTGGCGAGCATAACTCTTTTCTATGGAACCGCCCCGGCCACATGGAGCCACGCGGCAAAATGAGGGTTGCCGATATTCAGCATGAGCTGGAATCACAATTGCAGCAATGCCGTATACTGTTACGAAAAATGCCCCATGGCGAAGGCGCTTTGTATAAAATAATGATGAACGTAAATAACCTGGGTAAAATAGATGTGTACCATTACATTTATTTTCTGGTACTACACGTAAAAAGACATATTACCCAAATGGAACATGTTGAAGCAGCATTTCATGTTGGGGTTTAAAAAATAATTTATGGCGAAGTTAAAAATTTCAGGTAAGGAATTAAGAGCTATAGGATATCCCGAAGGACCCGTAATAAGCATTGCGATGAATTTGATGGAGAAGAAGTACAAGCATGAGAAAAAGGAGGATGTGATGGAATTATTGAGAAAAATATTGAGTGCACCGGTGGAGTATGAAAACGATGCGGTGCTTGGTTTAATAGCGGAACAGTTGATTCCCAAAAAAGAAACGGAACCTGGCGAAGCCATTGAATTGAATCCTACCGGTATTCATTTTAATGTATTCGGTGGCGAGCATATTGAAGAAGGCGCCACGCATCAAATGCAACTGGCTTCGCGTTTGCCTATTAGTGTAGCAGGCGCCTTAATGCCCGATGCACATGCCGGCTATGGTTTACCTATTGGTGGCGTGCTGGCAACTGAGAATGCCGTGATACCTTATGGGGTGGGTGTTGATATTGGTTGCCGAATGTGTTTAAGCGTATTCCCGATTAATCCAAAAGAACTGATACAGCGGGAACATTTCTTTTCGCGCGAATTAAATGAAGCTACTTTGTTTGGTAGCCCCGGTATGTTTGATAATGCTACAGACCATGAAGTAATAGAGCGGAAAGAATTTGATGAACTGCCTTTGTTGAAAGGGTTGCAGGCAAAAGCCTGGCGTCAGTTAGGATCCAGCGGTTCGGGAAACCATTTTGCAGAATTTGGTATTATAGAAATAGGGGAGAAAGATACGATCCTGGGTGTTGATGCCGGTACCTATGTTGGGTTATTGACCCATTCCGGTTCAAGAGCTTTGGGTGCAAATATCGCCAACCACTATACTAAAATAGCCAGAGAAAAAAGACGATTAC
>CBIMFG010001157.1:0-2375 GCA_966243125.1 uncultured Niastella sp. | reverse complement strand
CCCTCGCCGGTACCAATGGGTTTGATGTACTATTAAAAGAAACCGATCCCAAAGGGGTATTCTTTGAAATGGATATTTACTGGGTTTCAAAGGCTGGTAAAGACCCGGTTGCGTTTTTCTCCAAATACCCCGGCCGCTTTGCTATGTGGCATGTAAAAGACATGGACAATACACCGCAAAAGAATTTTACCGAAGTAGGTAATGGTGTCATCAACTATAAGAAGATCTTCAACTACGCCAAACAAAGCGGAATGAAATATTTCTTTGTAGAACAGGACCAGTGTGCGGGTGCGCCCTTAGACAGTACTGCCAAAAGCATAACGTACCTGAAAAAGAACATCGTAAAATAACATTGTTATCCTATTTCCACACCTAATATTCTTGTCATATGATGCAACGCAGAAGATTCTTACAACAGGCTGGTATGCTTGCCGGCGGAACAGTATTATCAGCGTTAGATAATAACGCATTTGCCATTTTCAAAAGCCGCATAGCCCCCAGCGATCAATTACAGGTTGGTGCCATTGGTATCAATGGCATGGGCTGGTCTAATGTAACGGCCGCCCTTAAAGTGCCCGGTGTTAACATTGTGGCTTTGTGCGATGTTGATAAAAACGTACTGGATAAAAGAATGGGCGACCTGGCTAAAATGAATGTAGATACGTCGAAGGTTAAAACCTATAGCGATTACCGTAAGCTGCTGGAACAAAAAGATATTGACGTTGTAATTGTAGGCACCCCCGACCACTGGCATGCCTTACAAATGATACATGCCTGCGAAGCGGGTAAAGATGTATATGTGGAAAAGCCGGTAGGCAATTCTATTATAGAATGCCGCACGATGGTGGCTGCTGCAAAGCGGTACAACAAAGTAGTACAGGCCGGCCAATGGCAACGCAGCCAGCAACATTTTAGAGATGCAGTGGATTATGTGCAAAGCGGAAAGCTGGGCATGATACGCACCGTAAAGGTTTGGTGTTACCAGGGTTGGATGCGTCCCGCAGCGGTAGTGCCCGATAGCAACCCGCCAGCCGGTGTTGATTTTGCTACCTGGCTGGGGCCCGCGCCTAAGCGCTCCTTCAATGCCAGCCGTTTTCATTTTAACTTCCGGTGGTTTTGGGATTATGCCGGCGGCTTAATGACCGACTGGGGTGTGCACCTGTTGGATTACGCCTTGCTGGGAATGAAAGCCGAAACGCCTAAATCAGTTTCTGCATTGGGTGGTAAGTTTGCTTATCCCGAACTGAGCGAAGAAACACCTGATACCCTGACCACCCTATACGAGTTCGACAAATTCAACCTGGTATGGGATTCAGCCATGGGTATCGATAATGGTTCCTACGGCAGAAACCATGGTATTGCTTACATTGGTAACAACGGCACGCTGGTGCTTTCGCGCGGCGGCTGGGAAGTAATGGAAGAGGCCAAAGCCACCGATAAAGCCTCCAAACCTTTTGCCAAGAGTGTTGATACTGGTGTTGACCTGCATTGGGTGAATTTTGTTGAGGCGGTAAAATCAAGAAAAACAGAAAACCTGCATTGTTCCATTGAAGCCGGTGCGCATGTTGCTACGGTGGCGCAAATGGGAAATATCGCGTTTAGAAGCGGACAAAAACTAATGTGGGATAAAGAGAAAGGAAAGTTTACTGATGAGAAAGTGAACAGCCAGTACCTGATGAAGGAATATAACAATGGCTATAAGCTGCCGAAAGTATAAAAAAGGCCCCCCACCATCCTCCCCCCATTGGGGGGAGGCAAGGAGGGGGGCTTGCTTACAATTTTTTGATCTTGATATTCCGGTACCAAACCAAATTGCCGTGGTCCTGCAAGGCAATGTGGCCGGTTTTATAAGTTCCAAAGCCAGGCCATTGTTTGAACTTGCTGGCGGCTATCATTTTCTTCCAGGCATCATCCCACATAGTGGTGGTTAATACCTTGGTGCCGTTCAGGTGAAACTCCAACGCACCTTTATTTGAGATCACTTCAACCTGGTTCCATTCGCCGGCAGGTTTTACCGTTTCGGGCTGGCTGGTAATGAGGTCGTACAAATCACCGGCCCGGTGTTTAATGATCTTGGCATCGGGATGCGCTGCATTATCCAGCACCTGCATTTCGGGACCGGTATGATAGGTTTCACCCCATTTAGGTCCTTCCTGTACATAGAAGATTATCCCACTGTTACCACCTGCTGAGATCTTCCATTCCAGCTTCAGATCAAAATTTTCAAATTCATCATTGGTAACCAGGTCGCCACCACCGGTTATTTTACCATCTTTTTTGTTGGTGGTATCAAGGTGTAAAGTGCCGTCGGCTACCTGCCCGGCTGCACCGTCTGATTTTTTGTTGAACACATGAAAATTAATTTTCGAAGCGCC
>CBIMFG010001156.1:0-2378 GCA_966243125.1 uncultured Niastella sp. | reverse complement strand
GTCGCGCAGGGCGCGAAAATCAGGGTAAATACTTTCAGCAGCCAGTACAGCGCCTGAAGCAAATCCCTTACGGTTATGGGCGGTATGTTTTATTTCAATATCGTCGATGTCAGATTTATAAACGATGGTATGCGTGCCGGGGGCCGGGTCTTCGCGTTCGCTGATGATCTCCAGCTCGGCAGGGTTATTAGTGGCTTCGTTCACCCATTTCTTCTTTTGTTTGAATGAGCTCATAATGCCTTCGGCCAGTGTAATGGCTGTTCCGCTGGGCGCATCTTTCTTTTGGGTGTGGTGAAGCTCTGTAATAGAAACCTGGTATTCCGGATGAGGAGCTACCAATTCTGCCAGCTTTTTATTGATGGCGAAGAAAATATTTACGCCTACACTGAAGTTACTGGCGTATAACAATGCGCCGTTCTTTTTAGTGCAATGTTCTTTGGCCTCATTAAACCGTTGCAACCAGCCGGTAGAGCCGCTTACAACCGGTACACCTGCATCTAAACACCTCATCACATTGTCAAATGCCACTTCGGGGCCGGTAAATTCAATAGCTACATCGGCCTTCTTTATATTTTCGATGGTATTATCCTCTATATTCTCTATACCTACTTTTAAAACTATTTCGTGGCCACGTTGCACTGCAATTTCCTCAATGGCATGGCCCATTTTACCGTATCCTATTAAAGCTATTTTCATCTCTTTTAGTTCTTTGTTTTTAGTTCTTTGTTCTTTGTCTTTTGTTCCTTGTTTTCAAAACATAGAACTTAAAACATAGAACTCATAACAGGGGTGCTAAGTTATCGCTTTTGAGCCATTATCTGTCGCCAAACCTGAATACAATGGCTACGCCAATGCTTTGGGGCGATGTAATGGCGGGCTTTATGCGCATGGTAAGGTTATCGTTTACGTTAAAGTCTTTCAGGTGGGCATCAACCGTGGCATCCACTACATTTAACCCCCACAACAGCAGGGTGAATAAAATGGAGTAGTCCATGTCTTTGCGGTATTCGTTACGATAATTAGTGAGGGAATTTATTGATTGGTGCTGAACAAGGTATTGCATTTTGGGGTTTACCTTTTCAAACATTTCGGAATAGCTGGGATCATTGGGATCAAGGTTGGCAACTGTAATCGCGTATTGAATATCGCGATACACACCCCGGTTATAGAAGTAAGAATAAATAGGGATGCCTACAGCAGCCCATGCCAGGGGAACTTTCCAGTATTTTTTGTTGTAAGCCTGGCCAAGACCGGGCACAATGGCCGATAAAATAGCCGCCTTGCGTGGTTCGTAAACGCGTTTGCCTGTTGAATCGTACTTATAAACCCAGTTGCTCTTCTTTACCTTTGAACTGGCTACCACTTTACCGGTAGTATCTTTAACAATAAGCGTGTCTTTATGCTGGGCCAATGCCAGCACAGGTATACATAGGATAAGTACAATAACAAAGAAAATAGGTTTCATGCAGGCGAACTTAAGCCGAGACACCGATCTGATCTAATATCTTATTCAATTCCTGTATAGAAAAGTATTCGATCGAAATAGCTCCGTGTCCGTTTTTGTTATGATTTAATCTAACCTTGGTACTGAAATGCGTTGCTAAGTTATCCTCTATTTTTTTATAAGCTGGAGGGAGGCTGCTTTTTACCGATTCTTTAACGCCGGCAGCAGTGCCGCTCTTGTACATTTTTCTAACCAGGTCTTCCGTTTGCCGTACCGACAAACTGCGGTCCCTGATCTCCTTGTATATGAAGAGTTGTTTATCTACAGTGTCTACATTGATCAAAGCGCGGGCGTGTCCCATGCTGATCTCGTTCTTGCGTACAGCTACCTGAATATCGGGGGGTAATTTAAGCAGGCGAATGTAGTTGGCAACGGTGCTTCTTTCCTTACCCATGCGTTCAGCCACCTGTTCCTGGGTATGGTTCAGTTCTTCCATCATGCGTTTGTAGCTCAGGGCTATTTCAACGGCATTCAGGTCTTCACGTTGTAAGTTTTCGAGCAGGGCCAGTTCCAGCAGTTCCTGGTCGTTAGCCTGACGAATATAAGCGGGTACATCAACCAACCCGGCAATTTTAGAAGCGCGCCACCGGCGTTCACCCGAAATAAGGCGGTATTTGCCGCCGGCCATCAGGGAAACGGTGATGGGTTGCACAATGTCGTGCAACTTTATGGAAGAAGCCAGTTCCTGCAAAGCCTGTTCGTCAAAATCATGACGGGGCTGGCGGGGGTTTGGCTCAATTTGATCAACGGGGATGCGTGAGATGGCAACAACGTTTTCAGCAACATCTTTTTTCAGGTTGCCAGCTGCGTTTTTCAGATCAGAATCAATATTCTGCAACAGGGAACGAATTCCCTTACCCAGCGCGTCTTTATT
>CBIMFG010001155.1:0-2381 GCA_966243125.1 uncultured Niastella sp. | reverse complement strand
TGGATTGAAAACTGAAACCTGCGCCGCTGCCATATCTGGCTCAGGCGATATTGAAGTAAGCGTAAGCAATTCGATTGAAGTAGAATACCACGGCATCTCACCCTCAGCGTTTAGTAACTTTTTTCGCATCAATCTTAGTGATGGCAGTTTCTCTATGATCGCAATTGCTGTTTCATGATCTCATAATTTTTCTTTCCAAGCGAATCACCCAAATCGGCTGACTTCTTATATAACGTTAACGCTTTTTCTAAATCTTTTTCACAACCTATTCCTGATTCGTAAAACGTTGCGAGATTATTACAAGCCGCAGCATGATTTTGTGCACAAGCCTTTGTATACCAAAAAATACATTTCGTTGGATTATACTTTGGATTTTCTATACTGAAATAGCTCATTGTTTCATACTGTTGCCCCAAAGCATATTGGGCGTCAGGATGCCCCAAATAGGCTGCCCTTTTAATTAAAGTAAAATATTCTTTATAAATAATTTCCTTTTCCTCCTCTTTTATTTGACCAGACAATTCATACATTTTTTCATGTACCGCCTTTGCTTTTAAATAAATACTATTTCCTTTCATTATTTATTTTTTACCGTTCCATCAATCAAAAAAAACTGCTGGAGCAGTGTCTTTTCCGAAGAAATTCTACATGGCGTTTCATTTGTCATAAAATTTCGGATTGTTGGATAATTTATAGTAATAACTATTATTTAAAAACATGCAGAGATGTTTGGGATCTGCCTTGCCTGGTTTACAACGGGAAACACTAAAAGGTTCTAAAAGGCTATCACTTAAAGGCTTTTGTTTAATGATCTCTAATTTACCTCCGGTAATAATAAACTCTTCGCTTTCAACACCCGGGTTACCCGGCTCATATCGGCCTCCTACAATCTCCTTTCTATATTCTGCATTTAAATACAATCCATCTGACTTCACCTTATAGCTTCCACCTAAACTTCTGACAGGACTAATTTCATTGTATTGACTATAATTTATTACAAAATGCCCATCAGCAAAAAATTGGATATTTTTCTTCAAAGCATCACCAACATTCGCACTCCCTTCCTGCCATACTCCTATGAGTTGTTGTTTTGTTGGAAAGGTATCTTTAAGATCATTTTGAGCAAAAGACAACACCGACCAGATTGCCAATAAAAAAGTAACGGGTACATTTTTCATAAACTATTGTGTTTAACATAAGTATTGTCGGGGCGGTCGACCAGCCTGAACGTTTACCCCCCCAATAAAAATGCTCAGCTATAACATTATAGAACATTCACATTTATCGCATATCTTTTCCTGTAATCACTGGGTGAAAGGCCAGTCATTTTTTTAAAAACCATTCTAAAAGTTTTTATATCCTCATATCCGGTTATATTCACCACCTCATTTAATGGCAGATTTTTATCTTCCAATGCTTTTTTAGCCGCTTCTATCCTTACACGCTGAAGATATTCTATCGGTGTATTGTTGGTAGCAGCTTTGAAGCGGCGGATAAAGTTCCGCATGCTTGTATTAGTTAGGGCCGAAACCTGGCCAATAGATATATTAGTTGAATAATTTTGTTCAATATAGGCCTGAGACTTCAGAATGTCATCATCATTATGCTGGCGCTGCCCTGTAAATATCGCAAAGTGCGCCTGGCTTGCAGGGTCTAGGTCAATGGAAAACTGTTTGCTGACCAGGAGGGCGGTTTCTCTTCCGCAAAATTTTTCGATCAGGTATAATATCAACTTTAATGCAGCAAAAGCTCCTCCGCCGGTATAAATCCCATCCTGATCGGTAATAACCCGGTCTGATTTTACTTTAATCAACGGGTAACGTAATTGCATCTCATCAGTGGCCGCCCAATGCGATGTTGCTGTTTTGCCATTTAACAAACCTGCCTCCGCTAAGAAGAAACTGCCCACACACATACTGGCTATCTCTGTTCCGGATCTATTCATTTCCTTTATCCAGTTAATTGTGGCGCTATATTTTTTAAGGATAGCTTTACTATCTCCATTGAATCCCGGAACGATGATTAGATCGGTTCGAGTCACTTTTTCTATTGTTCTATAGCAAATAAACCGGGCAGGAACATCCAATGCTATATTGTTTTCTTTTTCGCTTACCAATTCCAGTTTAAATGCGGGTGATTGTCCGGATTGCTCAAGGCACCAGTTTGCGCCTGCAAACAAATCTATTACGCTGGCAACAGAAGACGAATAAATATCTTCATGAACCAACAATGATATTTTCTTCATGGTATTTGTAAATAAACACTTCAAATCTAATACTATTTCATGTCAAAAAATCACCCTAAAGAAGTCATAAATGCCGGTTCTATAGTTACCATAAACTATAAAATTTTGCCCAACCTACATAATGGAAAAATAGTAA
>CBIMFG010001154.1:0-2382 GCA_966243125.1 uncultured Niastella sp. | reverse complement strand
CCGGTGTATGAGCACAATGCCCAGTTGGGACTGGCCGCTGCCAGCACCCAAAAACTGTTTACCAGTGTGGCTGCTTTTGACCTGTTGGGAAGCGCTTACCGGTACAAAACAATTGTGGGCTATAATGGAAAAATAGAAGATGGCGTACTTACCGGCAACCTGCATATTAACGGCTATGGCGATCCTACATTAGGCAGTTGGCGTTGGGCCAGCACCAAAGAAGATGTGGTGTTGAAAAAGATAACCGAAGCCTTACAGAAGTTAGGCATCAAAAAGATCTCGGGAAATATATTGCTCAATGATTCGGCCTTTTCCCTTCAGCCACTACCCGGTGGCTGGATTTGGGACGACATTGGTAATTATTACGGCGCAGGCAGCTGGGCCCTTAACTGGCACGAAAACCAATATGAGCTGTACCTGAAACCAGGAAAAAAAGAAGGAGAGAGCACCAGTATTATAAGAACAGAACCGGCTGCATTGTCTGCAGAAATTGTAAACCAAATAAAGACCGGCGGCAAGGGGAGTGGTGACAACGGCTATATTTATTTACCCCCTTATTCATTGAACGGGTTTACAGATGGATCTATTCCGCAGGGGAACGAATCGTTTGCTATTTCCGGTGCAGCACCGAATGGGCCCTTATTTTTTTTAGCTGAATTGCAGGAATTATTAAAGCAACAGAAAATTACCATAACCGGTACTTACAAAACGTACGTGCAAAATGCAAATAAAGAACAATGGCCAGCCATGCAAAAAACACTGGTTACGCTTTTGTCGCCCCAGTTAGACAGCATTAATTACTGGTTTTTGCGTAAAAGCATTAACCTGTATGGCGAGGTGCTGATAAAAACCATGGCTTTGGAAAAAAAGGGATTGGGCACAACAGCAGACGGGGTTGAACTGGTGCGAACTTTCTGGAGTGAACGAGGAATTGATAAAGCCGCTATACATATGATTGATGGCAGTGGATTATCGCCCCAAAACAGGGTTACCACCCATGCTGAAGTGAAAGTGTTGGAATATGCCCAAACGCGGCCCTGGTACGCAGCATTTTTAAATGCGCTGCCCGAATACAATGGCATGAAAATGAAAAGCGGCTCCATTGGCGGTGCGCGTGCCTTTGCCGGTTATCATACAGCCAAAGATGGCAAACAATACGTTTTCTCCATCATTGTAAATAATTATGATGGATCGGCTGTGGAGATAGTGAAGAAGATGTATACTGTTTTGAACGTGTTGAAGTAAGGCGGTTTAAGGTTTAAAGTTTAAGGTGTAAGGTGGTTCGCGTATTGCGAGGGTTGCCTGTAATAGTTAACCTGGCGTATGATGACTTTATACCTTAAACCTTATACTTTCACCCAAAGAAAGGCTTCAATTTATCGTAAAGCTGCACAGGCATATTCGTCTTCTGCATGCCCTTGGCGGTTACAAAAAAGAGCACTACACGACCAACAGTTAATAATTTCTTGTTTTCATTGAATACCTCTACGTGGAATTCAATTTTATGATCGGTGGGCAATTCCTTCAAGGTGGTTTTAATAGTCAGCAGATCGTCATAATGTGCGGGGCGCAGGTAGCGGGAATGCATTTCAACAACGGGCATAATAACGCCCATTGCCTCCATATCTTTATATGTAAAGCCCAACTGGCGAATTGATTCTGCGCGACCTACTTCAAAATACTGGGCATAGTTACCGTAGTATACTACATCCATTTGGTCGGTTTCGGCATAACGAACACGTATCTGCGTTTCGGAAGTAAACATGCGTTTGTGAGATGGGGTGGTTTGTGATATAAACAGGAATGTGCTGAAATAGTTTAAGGTATAAGGTTTAAGGTATAAGGTTTAAAGTCTTCATACGCGCGGTTAACTATTGTTGGCAAACCTCCCAATAAGCGAACCACCTTACACCTTAAACATTAAACCTTCACCCTACTTCCCCATCGCTCCATCAATACTGTATTTGCCGGGGCCCATTAATAAAATGCTAAAGAAGGCAGCGAGATAAAGAATAGGTAATTCTGCCTCGGCACGAAATCCTTTATGGATCATAAAAACTGCCACTATAAATGTGATCACAACCGGAATGGCCATAATGCGGGTGAACAGACCCAATACGATAAAAACAGTACAAAACACTTCTGCAAACAGCACCAGCATCAGGCTGGGCATATGACCAATGTGGAGAGGATCTCCAAAGCTGTGTTGTTTTTCGGCAAAATGCTTCAGTTTGTCAATTCCATGATTGATAAGGAGCAATAATCCGAAAGTAACCCGTATAACCAATACGGCAATGTTAAAGGATGTTTCAGAACAAGCGGTGCTCAATAGTCTTTTCATGAGTTCGTTTTTAAGGTGCCTCAAAAATAGGGTATTTGTTT
>CBIMFG010001153.1:0-2397 GCA_966243125.1 uncultured Niastella sp. | reverse complement strand
CGCAGCAGTATAAGCCTGCCATGATTATCATATTCATAGTAAGTGGTTCTGCCGGCAGGGTCGGTTTCAGAACTCATGCCTACGCCTGTTTTATATGTATAGGTTGTTACCATAGCACTACTTCCCGTCAGTCCTGTTCTTATTTTGGCAAGTTCTGTACGAAGGTCGGCTTCGCTGGAAGGTCTTTGCAGGACTGACTTATTTACCAGAGCTGCTACCGTACTGTAGTCACTGCCTACCACTTTGGCAACCGGATAGGAGTAATTGTAACCCCACAAATACACTTCCTTAATATCATTCGTTTTGTATTTTTCTGCAAGGTTCCATTTGGCATCGTATGCGCTGAGGTTTATTTCTGTAGAATCATTCAGGTTAGTGTAGGTTCTTACTTTGGCCAGATAATAATCGCTACCCGAGTTGCTGAATATAAACTTACTGCCACCGGTAAAAAGACCGCTTCCGTTGGCAGTGTAAAGGGAATCTACGATCTCTATGGGTTGCAGGTAGTTTTTATCCTGTAAAGCAGTTTTTATTGTTAATTCGCCGCTGCTTAATCCGAAAATAAATTGTCCATTAGAAGTAAAGGGATATTTGTAGGTCGTGATCCTGATCTGTCCGTTACTTAAGTATGTTTTTACTTTCTTTAAAAACATCCGGCCATACATTAGCGTGTCATATTCATAATGTACTTTTTGAACAATTGTACCTGCCGGTGTATAGGTTGAATCAATTACTTCATACAGATCGCTGGCGCTGGCCTGCAAATTATAGGAGTTGCAATAAGCCACATCGGGCGATATGCCTGACATGGAGCAGGGAAATTCGGCCCAGTCTCCGCAACCAGGTGTTAAGGAAGGCGCCCAGTATGCACGTATTCTTAATCCAGCCTGGGCAAACATCAATCCTTCAAAGTCATAGGTGGTAGTGGTTTTCTTTAAAAGCACTCCGTTGTTGTTATACACTTTTTCCTGCAGCAATTTTCCACGGGAGGGGCCATTGTCAACAGGTGGCGTATAAGGAAAAGAAGGATACGAAGGGATATCCGGAGAATAACTGAAAATGCGATCCGTCCATCCATTGCCCATTTCAATGGTTCGTACTTCCGGGTATACTACAAATGAGCCGCCTTCAGAAGCAAGTGGACAATTACTGGTAGCTAATACCGCATTTACGTAACATCCCACTCCTGAAGGTTGCTGCCCGGCAATGTATTGTGGATCACTAATCAGCAATCCGCTGCTAAGTGTTGAGTCGCCCGAATAGATCTTGTATTTGTATGCTGTTGTATTGGTTTTGTCGGTAACCGGGTCATAATCTATAATTTCCTTTATTCGTAATCCACCAACCGTTTTTACATTTTCGTTAAAATATGAGCTTGGGTAATGTGGTGTTTGCACTGTTCCCTGCGACAAGGTGCATTCCGACCAGGTTGCCCACAAAGCAGAGATCCAGCAATCAACATTATTTCGGTAAAACTCTATTCTATAATAACCGTTTTCTAAATTATCCTTAGCGTTATCGTAATTATGGTCATAGATGAGTGTGCCCCCTGTACTTTGATTGTGTGCTATTGTTTTATACAATTTAACCTCAACGCCACAAGAATAAGGCACAACCAGGTTGTATTCAAAATTAGCTCCGCCATCGGTACTATTCACTTCAAAATATTCGGTTAAAAAAGGAGTTGTGCCATAATCAGCACTAAACTCGTATTCATCATGAGAAAAGCTCCGGGTGATGCTATTGGAAGCATCTGGATGAAAAAGGCTCGGATTAAATGCAACAAGGGCTGTGTTGCCTTCATAAGCAAACTCGCGGTAGCCACCTGTTGGGTATTTGATCCTTTTCAGCATACAAGCTTTGGCATAGTCTGGCCTGGCACTTTTATCTGCGAGGTCGGTGCGCCGGTATTCAGTAGGGCCAATTTTAAAAACATAATTGGGAAACATGGTATTGTTGTAGGTGCCATTATAAAACCCCCAGGAATCTACACTGGCCGACAATCTGCTGGGTAAAATTTCATCGGTATAGTATTCAAATGCGTGTGTCAAACTATCATTGCCCGTATTCCCAAATTCTGAGAAATCTTTTAAGTAAAGCCGTTTTTCATACATGTAGGATCCTACACTAAAATAGCCATAGTTAAATTTGTATTTTTTTACTAATTGATCGTCAGAAGTAAAAAGCCTGATGCTGTCAATCTTTCTGCCATACCCGTCCTGTCTTCCTGTACTGCCACTGATCAATATATATCCGTTTCGCCCGGTAATTTTAGAAACTATCATTTCCGATCCGTCGGTGGTTACTACATTGTCGTGGGTATTTAAATCAAACAAGTTACAGCCTGTTGTTGGTGGTAATACCATACGCCCACCTGAATAGGTTGTAAACACTTCA
>CBIMFG010001152.1:0-2398 GCA_966243125.1 uncultured Niastella sp. | reverse complement strand
AAGGCATTGCGCTACGGCCCCGCCAATAGAAAATCCCAGTACGTCTACCTTTTTGTAGCCTAAGGCCGCAATAAAACTGGCAGCATCATCGCCCATGGCTTCGAATGTGTTCGGCGTTTCTCCTTCGCTGAGACCAACCCCTTTGTTATCAAAAACAATTACTGTACGTTGGCTGGCAAGCGCATTGATCAGTGCCGGGTCCCAGTTGTCCATAGATCCCCGGAAATGTTGCAGCAGCACCAACGGATATTCGCTTTTTTTACCTGAGATCCGATAGGCGTATTTAATTCCGTTAACGTCAACAAACTTGTTTGGAGTGGTGAGGTAATCTTCTTGTGCGGAAACATGCATAGATAAGCCGGTCATTAATATAATGGCCATAACAACGATGATTCTTTTTATCATAATTGAGAAAGTTTTTTCAGTTGATGTAATTTTCTGAAAATTGAAGTATGTAGAAATAAAATAGTAGCTGGCGCAAAAGCAGGAAACCACGCAAATGGAAATACGGTCACTTCCCGAAAGTTTTCTTTGCTGGCGTAAATTATAGCAATCGTGAGTAGATCAATGATGTCCATTATGCCAAAGATGTTCCAGGCATAGAGGGCAAATTTCCAGCCCTTTTTTCTCCTGGAAACCATTTGGGCTACCGGCCACGCAAAAATGGCGGTAATCACATCGCCCAAACCGGCAAAAAAAGCAAATTCCGCAGGAAGCAGGTGATAGCAATAAAGAATGATAAAAAATATACCCACAAACCGGAATATATGTATGGTGATGAGCGATTCCAATGTAATTGAGTGGAGCAATTTTTTGAACAATCCTGTGTTTCCAACAACGGCCAATAAGAAAACCGTTAAAGGTACTCCGGCCCATGTCATTACTTTGGGTGGTAACGTATTAACTTCAAACACGCCTTTTAATGAAAAGAAAGAAATGCATGCAAGAAATATAATGTAAAAACCGAAAATCCCAAGTTGGATGTTTCGCGCTTTCTTCAGTGGCATGCCGGCGTTGAGTGCCGCTTGTTTGAATGGATTTGCGATGAAAGAAATACCATAAAGAAAACTGATAATGAATAGCACTATAGCCCAAATGGGCATGCCTGATATGTGATTTGCCATTTGATGTGTGTTGTTATTAACACCAAACAAAGGAAAATCAAATATCCCAGCTTCAACTTGTCAAATGGCAAGAAATCAGGAGCGGACTATTTCTTTGCAAATTCTTTTCTTATTCTGCTTAACGAAGTATCGGTAATGCCCAGGTAGGAGGCTACATATTTTAAAGGCACGTGCTGAAAAATTTCCGGGCTTGAATTAACCAGATCATGATAGCGTTGTTCTGCTGATTTTTGCAGCATAGACAGCATTCTTTCTTTCAGTATGCTGTAGCTATTCACCAGTTTCAGCCGGCCAAATTCACGAAAGTCGGGTAGGGTGTGAAAATTTTCCTGCATATAGTCGTAAGTTAAATACCAGGTTTCACAATCGGTTATTGCCTGGCCGTATTCTCTTGAAGGTACTCTGTTAAAGAATGAGAGCAGGTCGCTCACAAAGGAGTTTTTTAAGTTGAAGGCGGTTGTAACCTCATTACCATCCACATCGAAAGTATAGGCTCGTACGATACCTTTTTCAATAAAATGATAGGCATTGCAAATTATCCCAGCTTTAAAAAAGTATTCATTTCTTTCAACTTCCATGGGTTTAAACTTTGCTGCCAGTTGTTCAGCCCTGGGGCGGCTCATAGGCAGCACCTGTTGAATATACTGAACCAGGCTGTCTTTATTCATCATTTACTACAAAGATATTAAATTGAGGTATCCGAAAAAGAGTTCAACATGAAGGAAGGGGTGGTGAGAATAGAATAAAAAAATCTATCTATATTAAGTATTATTGCTGCTAAACGTATTTGTTGCTACCCTTGTGATAAACTGGGTACTTGTTCCCTAGTTAATCAAAGAAACGTTGTTTAATATCTGCCATATTTACTGGTTGATAATGCTGCGGCATTGCTGGGTTCATTCTGTTAAATCTACTTATTGCTTGTTGTTTTAAATTAGAATCAAAAACGAAGTAATGTGTATTATGAATATTAGCCGGACTACCTAACGCCAATGTTGAACCTGCAACTTTCCCAAATAAATCACTTTTTTTCAAGTTGCTTAAATTCTTATAATTAAATCTATATTCTACAAAAACAATTTCTTGATTACCTGCATCGTCTTGCGTAATAAAAGCTGAATCCATTGACTTATTAGGATTTCTTTTTTCCATTGACGCAACTTTCCCTTCTACACAATCCATATTCAATATAAATTCATTCGCATTAAATGTAGCATCTGTATTTTTAGATCCTTCTTTAATAATTAATTTATTTATTGGTTCCAGGCACTCTT
>CBIMFG010001151.1:0-2400 GCA_966243125.1 uncultured Niastella sp. | reverse complement strand
CGAATTTGTGCTTCGTACCCACTGGGCAATTCAATAAACAAACCGGTAGGTACTAAAAACCGTTCCAGTGGTTTTAATTCAATTGGCGCTTCCATAAAAGCGCGTATATCCATACCGGCGGCTTCATCCGTAGCATATTCGGGCAACGGATTATTTGACTGATTAATTATTCTGACTTTTACTTTTTTCGACATGGCGCAAATGTAATGTGCTAATATGATAATCTGCTAATATGCTAATTAAATACAATTCCAATTTTAGCAGGCTTTACAAATTGTGTGAGTCCACAGCACATTGGCACATTAGCATATTAGCTAATTGGCTGTAGCAGCACAGTAGCATACGCAACGAGCCCCTCCTCTCTACCCACAAAGCCCATGGTTTCTGTAGTGGTGGCTTTTACCGATACATCATCTACGGTAATTTCCAGAATACCGGCAATCACACTGCGCATTTGATCTGAATACTTTTTGATCTTGGGCGCTTCGAGGCAAATTGACGAATCTACATTTATTACCCGGTAATTGCGGGCTTTTATCAATTCATAACTTTTCTGTAACAGAATCTTGCTGTCAATGTCTTTCCAGGTATTATCGGTATTGGGAAAATGCACGCCTATATCGCCCAGGGCCAGTGCACCCAGCAGGGCATCGCAAATAGCGTGTAACAATACATCGGCATCACTATGCCCCAATGCCCCTTTGTGATGGGGAATTTTTACACCACCTATCCATAGGTCTCTGCCTTCAACCAGCTGATGAAAATCTATACCGAAGCCAATACGCATAATGAGATTATTTGCTAAATAAAAAAAGCGTCCCGCCTAAGCCGGAACGCTTCAAATATATTCAGAATAAGCTAATTATTCAGCATTGATATCATCGAGGTCGAAGATGAGGCCAAAACGCAGGGTATTTGACAATGGATTACGGTTAACACCTGAGCCAGAAGGCACCAGGTATGAGAAGTTCAAACCAAACACATTGTATTTAACACCTAAACCAACGGTGAAATATTTACGGTTACCCTTGGTTTTATCTTCATAAAAATAACCAGCGCGGAAGAAGAACTGATCGCTGTAGTTATATTCTGCACCCAGTGATACCTGAAACTCTTTCAACTCTTCTTTGAACCCGCCGGGGGCATCGTTGAATGAGCTGAACCAGCTGCTTACGGTTGATTTGCTTCTGTAATCAGCAGCCTGTGCATTGGCAACAGCTGTATCGTCCTGGTTGAAAGAAGGTGGTGTTGGCACCAGTAATTTATGTACATCTACGCCAAAGGTGATCTTATTTTGTTCGTCGAATGCTTTTGTATAAGTGGTACCCAGGCTTAAGTTAGCAGGGATATAGTCTTTCTGAGTTGCATCGTTTGTGTAACCGATCTTACCGCCCAGGTTGGTGAGCGTGGCGCCAAAGTTCCAGCCTTGACCAGCTTCGTCCTGTCCATTATAGAAGAACGTTACGTCACCGGCAAATGTGCTACCTGGTTTGTAGGTGGTACCGCTTGATGCCAGGTTACCAGCCAGGTTTGAATGGATGTAACGCAAGGCTAAACCCAAACCTATTTTATCAGACAGTTTGCGGGTATAACCGAAGTCGATGCCAAATTCACGGGGACGGCCAGAACCAAAATCATTACCAGCCGCATCGGTAAACTGAATGTTACCAAGGCTGAAATAGCGTACCGAACCAGCCAGGGCAGCATTTTCATCGAGTTTATAATAACCGGCCAGCGCCAGCAAATACACATCGTTTAACCCGAGGTCTTTTAACCAGTGGGTATAAGTTAAACCTACGCTGAAATTCTTTTGAGCGAACGGCACTTTTGCCAGGTTCCAGAATGGCGCATTGGCATCAGGACTTGTTGCCACGCCTAAATCGCCCATACCGCCAGCGCGGGCATCGGGAGAGATGCGTAAAAAGGGTACAGCCGTTGTTACTACATTTATAGGCTGAGTTGTTTGGGCATTCGCAGAAATTGCACCCAACGACAGGAACGCACCTACAGTTAGTTTCAAGAATTTTCGTTTCATTTTTGAATTGTCTTTAAGGTATCAGACCGCTTTCAACGTTCTCCTCATTAGCAGATTGGATAAAGTTTACCCTCGCTTTGAAATAAAGCCTGTTTAAGCGGAACAATAAATAATTTGGGTAAAGTTTCCTGTCGATAGATTGGCTAAAATAAGTTATTCAAAAATTGGGTACTCTTATAATATAAACAATTTCTCAAGCTTTTCCGCTGCTTTACCATCACTGGTTTGCACTCGCAGGCGGTAAATATACACTCCTCTTCCGATTTTATCACCATAATCATCCCGCCCATTCCATTCACAGTCACTCGAACGGGTTCCGGGCGAAAATATTGTCCTGCGAATTGTTTTTACAAGCTTCCCGGTAA
>CBIMFG010001150.1:0-2401 GCA_966243125.1 uncultured Niastella sp. | reverse complement strand
CGGGTCAGGGAATTTGCATTACACATCTAGCTTATCGTTTAAATAAAGAACCTTTTCGTTTTTGAAGAAGCTGTTTTTAGTTTCAAGTTCCAAGTTCAGAGTTCCGGGTTAGAACTTGGAACCTGGAACTCGGAACAGAACTAATAACAACATTAAGAAGCATTTATCATATGATGCATTTATTTCGTTCTAAAGTATTAATAACAGGTATCATCATAGGTGGTTTTGTAGTGCCGGCACAGGCGCAAAACCTGTTTGCCGGCACCAAAACACCGTATCAGACGCCGAACCAACAATACACGCCACCGCCTGCAGGTTTTAAACCAGTATTTGTAAATCACGTGGGCCGGCATGGCTCGCGGTTCTTTACCAAAGCTGGCAGTGATGTACAGGTGTTGCAGGTATTGGAAGCTGCTGAAAAAAGCAAGGCCCTCACTTCTTTAGGCCAGCAACTATTGGCGATGACGCAACGCTTCGTGAGTATTCAAAAGGGCAACTATGAAAACATTACCGGATTGGGCGCGGCTGAACAACGGCTTATTGGCAAACGGCTGTTGTATAATTACCAACAGGCATTTACCGGTAAGGGACTTGAAATTTATGCCACGCATAAAGTAAGGACCCAACAAAGCGCCGCTGCCTTTCTGGATAGCTTTGCTTCTTATGCTGGTAAGAAGGAGTATAAAATTCTGCCCGATTCGCTGGATACTATGCTTCGCTTTTATGACCTTTCGCCCGCCTACCAGGCCTTTAAAAAAAGCGCGGCCATTCAACAACCGGTCGATTCGTTACTGAACGATAAAAAAACCAGTCAGTACGCGCAACAGGTTTGCAGCGGGATCTTTACCCCTGCTTTTAAAACAGACGCGGTTGCCTTCACCACCAACCTGTATGATGTATACTGTGGCGCGTTCTCGGTTCCGGTTGAAATGAAAGCGCATGGCTATGCAGCCCAAAGCCTTGACTTTAAACTGGCGTTCACATCACAACAACTACAATGGTTTGCTTTTATTAATGGCGCTGAAGACTTTTTGGAAAAAGGCGCCGGTCGTGATACAGCTGGTATACAGGCAACGGTAGCTACCCCCCTGCTGGCGAATTTTATTACTACTACCAGTGCAGTGGTTGACCATACCAAACAAACGGATGCTATTTTGCGCTTTACCCATGCAGAAGCCATTTCACCTTTTGCTACCTTGCTGGGTATTCCGCAGGCAAGTGTACCGGCTGCTTCTATTTATCAATACAACAAGCACTGGTTGCCTGAAGCGATCATCCCTTTAAGCGCCAATATTCAATGGATCATTTATTCCAATGGCGCTGATTATTTAGTGAAAGTATTATTGAATGAGAAGGAAGTGATGTTGCCGGTGACGACGCAAGTTTCTCCATACTATAAATGGGAGGATGTTAAAAAATATTACATAGGTAAACTGAACTCACTCAAATAATATCGAATATTGAACAGAAGAATGTCCAATGTTGAAGTAAATAGAATTCAATAATTTTTACCTCCTGCATTTCACTTCAGCATTCAACATTGGACATTCAATATTCGATATTTTAAACGGGCAGCGTCTCTTTCACCTTCTTCAACATTTGTTCATCAGTTAAATCCAATCGCAGCGGCGTAATAGAAACATAATCGTTTTCAACCGCCCAGCGATCGGTATCTTCTTCAGCCGGTTCCAGCGGCGTTACAGTAAACCAGTAATGTTTACGGCCCATAGGGTCAACACCCGGTACTATTTTTCCATCGTACAAGCGAACAGATTGCCGCGTCCATTTTATATCTTTTGGCTGCGGCGGAAAGTTTACATTATATAAACCCAAATCTTTACTTTCAAACAATAAGGCCAGTGTTCTTTCAACAAATGGCGCCAGGGCTTCAAAGTCGGGCTCGCTTTTACCCACCGGCGTACTTAAGGCAATGCCTCTTATTCCCAACAACACTGCTTGCTTGGCGGCAGCCAGCGTTCCCGAATGCCACATGGAATTACCGAGGTTAGGTCCCATATTAATGCCCGAGAGCACCACATCGGTTTTAGCATATAAATGACTGCCCAGGGCCACGCAATCGGCCGGCGTACCATTTACCCGCCAGGCTTCAATGCCATCGCCTTCAAACGCAATAGGTGATTTTTTTAACGACAAAGGCCGGGAATGAGTAACCGCATGGCCCATGGAGCTTTGCTCAACATCGGGCGCAATTACATTCACTTTTCCAAAACGGGATGCTATGCGGGCCAGTGCTGCAATACCCGGGCTGTAAATTCCGTCATCGTTGGTTATTAAGATAGTCATAGGTCAAATATTTAATGTTGAATATCGAATATCCAATGTCGAAGTGAATACAGCCTTTTATTTACTTCAACATTAAAAATTCTTCGGTTCAATATTC
>CBIMFG010001149.1:0-2405 GCA_966243125.1 uncultured Niastella sp. | reverse complement strand
CTCAATGCGGTTCTTGAGGTTTAGCGTACGGCCAATATATTTTTTAAGATTGCCGCCCGATAGGTCGAGCCGGCCTTTCTTCTCCAATTGCTGGGTATGGGAAGTAGTTTCTTCCAGCAGCAGGTTGGTTTGCTGGCTAAAGTGGTCCAACGCTACCGACTGTGACACGTTCAGCATGATCAATCGCAGACTGTCTGTTGTTTCCCCCTCAATTTCTATTTTATTATAGCCGAATTTATTATGGCGGGCATTCACTTCAATATCAAACTCATCGCTGATGTGCTGCTCGAACGGGTTTTTGCAATAAGGCGTAATGGCCTGAATAAAAGCCATGATCTCTACCTCGTTATAGCTCAAAAAGCATACAATGCCATATTTGAAAATATACACGAACTTCTGCGAATTTGATTTCGCCCGGTAAAACAACTCGTCTGAATCCCCATGCAACAACTCTGCCTTGAACACCGTTTTAAATTCTTTAATATCAATGCTATCGGCTATTTGTAAGGAAAGTACTTTTAACATACAACTACAATTTGATCTACCTATAATCTCCTTTCTGTACTTAAAGGTACTGTTTTAATGACTGTGTTACTAATTCCTGCAGAATGCTAAATGCTTAACGCTTAACGCAAAATGCAAAGTTTTCAGGGCCGTGGAAAAGCGTTAGGCGTTCCGCGTTAAGCGTTTGGCGTGCAAAAACTTAAACGTTTACGTAATTAAATCGTCCGTTTATGAAAACGATTCCAGCTTTTTTTAGCAAGTTTGGGCTGGTAATAAAAACACAAAACTGATTGCTTATGCCGTTTACTTGCTACATGCGGGACAGGATACCCCTGCCCGTTCTCCAACTGTTATTGCCCCTTCTGTTTCTTCCATTTTTCAGCGTTGCGCAATTGAAAACGATTTCAGGTACGGTTACCGACGAAACCAATGCACCTGTACCAGCCGTTTCCATCGTTATTAAAAACGGAACCAATGGTACAAAAACCGATGCCAAAGGACATTTCACCCTGAGCGTTTCACCGGGCGCCATCCTGGTACTCACCTCAACCAGTTATGAAACTATAGAGGTTCCCGTTGATGACCGCACGGAATACAATGTTAGCCTGAAGCTGAAAATATCCAACATGACCGATGTGGTGGTGGTAGGGTATGGCCGCCAGAAAAAGGTGAACCTTGTTGGCGCCGTTGGTACGGTGAATGTAGATGAAAAGATCACCACCCGTTCTGTACCCAACGTATCGGCAGGGTTAAGCGGATTGGTGCCGGGCCTTGCTGCTACTCAAAGCACAGGGATGGCAGGCCGTAATGGTGCTACGTTATTGATCCGTGGTTTAGGTACAGTAAATAACAGCGGTCCATTGGTGGTGGTGGATGGTATGCCGGATATAGACATCAACCGCATTAATATGAACGATATTGAAACCATATCGGTGTTGAAGGATGCTACTTCAGCTTCCGTATATGGTTCAAGAGCCGCCAATGGCGTAATTCTTATTACAACCAAAACGGGTAAGGGTGGAAGAAAGACGGCCATCACGGTGAACACAAATATGGCCGTGGAAAAGCCGGTAAAGGCTTATTCTTTTATGGCCGATTATCCCCGGGCTTTAACCCTGGAACAACGCCGCGCCGCCACCAACACCCTGCCAACGCAGCAAACCTTTAAGAATGGAACCATTGACCAGTGGATGGCGCTGGGCATGATAGATCCCGTTCGCTATCCCAATACCGACTGGTGGAATGTGATCATTCGCGATGGAAATTACCAGAATTATAATGTGAGTGCAACGGGTGGTAACGATAAATCGAACTTCTTTGCCTCGGTAGGCATGCGCAATGAAGCCGGGTTACAGATCAACAACGACTACAACCAGTACAACGCCCGGTTCAATTTCGATTACAAGGTGCGTAGCAATATGAACACTGGTATAAAGTTTAACGGTAACTGGTCTAAGCTGAGCTATGCACTGGAAGACGGCTTTACCGATGCCGACCCTGCCAATACCGCTGGTACCGACATGCAATATGCCATTGCCGGTATTTTGCCATATGACCCCACTACTGGTAAATATGGCGGCGTAATGGCCTATGGCGAAGATGCACAGGCGTATAACCCCTACACCTTATATGTGAACAGCCTTAACCGCCAGTCGCGCCAGGAATTAAATACTACCATGTATTGGGACTGGACGCCCTTAAAAGGTTTGACCAGTACGGTTGATTATTCGTTGAATTATTACAACCAGTTTGCTTATAATGCCAATATGCCCAACCAGGCATTCAACTTTCAAACCAACACTTATGGCAGCCGCGTGTATGTAGGGCCCAATGCCGGTATAAGCAATACTACCCTCAATGGTTACAAAACCATGTTGAATGGCCGGTTAAACTATCACACT
>CBIMFG010001148.1:0-2406 GCA_966243125.1 uncultured Niastella sp. | reverse complement strand
TCAAATACTGGCCGGCAAACCCGATAAATGGGTAAAGAACTTTGGTGGTAATGTAAACGATCCTAATTTTTACACCGGTGCAGCCGACTATATCCATAATACCTATGGCGGTCAACCGGGCATCAACTGGCAGGATGCCGTGTTTGGCGGAACAGCCCGGTTGCAAAACCACAGTCTTTCTGTAAGCGGTGGTAACGACAAAACAAAATTCCTGCTCAATGGTAGCTTTACCGGTCAGGATGGTATTGTAAGCCACCATGGTTATCAGAAAACAAACGTGCGTTTTAAATTGAACCACAAGATCAATGATCGCGTTCGGGTTGACATCAATACCAACTATAATAATATGCAGTTGCGCGGCGATGGTTCATTGGCCGGACAACTGAAATTGAGCTTACTGCAACCGCCAACAGGTGGCGTTCGTTTTACCGACGAGCAACTGTTGAATACGGATGTAAGTACCCTTATGCAAAGCGACGACTCGCAATACGATATATACAACCCCATCATCACCAACGATGCGGTTAACCAAACAAAATATACCCGCCAGTATACTACCAATGCCGGTATTGAATTCGACATCCTGAAAAACCTCACCTGGCGTACACAGGGTACGTACATGTGGCAACAGGTACGCGACGATTATTGGGACGATGGCCGTACAAAAACATCACAAACCTATAATGGTCCCTGGGGCAAACGCAACAACAGTGAAAAGAACAGCTGGCAGGTAACCAATACCCTGAACTGGAAAAAGTATTTCGGCGAGCACAACCTGAATGTGATGGTAGGGCAGGAAACGTTTTACAGTGAGGACATGAAACTGGAAAATACCTACTCTGATTTTCCGGCTGGCAACTTTGGATTGAACAACGTGGCCATGGCAAAAACAAATTATGCCAAAGTATCAGGCAAAAGCCAGTTTGCATTGGCTTCCTTCTTTGGCCGCGTCATGTACAGCTATGCCGATCGTTACCTGTTAACGGCTACGCTGCGTGGTGATGGAGTTTCCCGTTTTGCACCCGGTAAACAATGGGGCATGCTGCCTTCTATGTCTGCCGCCTGGCGCATTTCAGAAGAGGAATTCATGAAAGACAATGGCATTTTCAATCAGTTGAAGTTGCGCGTAGGCTATGGAACAACCGGTAACAGTAATATCGACGATTATATGTATGTTACCGGGTATGGCGGCTCGGTTTTTTATGCCATCAACAATCAACAGGTAAGTACTTTAACACCTAATACCAAACTGGCCAATGCCAACCTGCAATGGGAAAAAACAAATTCTTTTAACGTAGGTCTGGATATGGCGGTGCTGAATAACCGGATAACGCTTTCGGCTGATTTTTACAACCAGCAATCGAACAACCTGTTGCTCGAAAATCAGATCCCTACCTCTACGGGTTACTCTACACAGTTTCAGAACATCGGTTCTGTACGCAACCGGGGCGTTGAGTTGGTGTTGAACAGCACGAACATTCGCAACAAGGATTTTCAATGGACAACCGGTTTTAATATCTCCTTCAACCGTTCGAGAGTATTGGCCTTGTATGGCAGCGGTGTTGGGAACGATCAACTCATTGATGGCAATTTTATAGTGAAGGTGGGCCAGCGTTTAGGTGAGTTCTACGGCTATAAATATGATGGCGTATATACAACCGACGATTTTATTCAGAACGCCAACGGCACCTATTCTTTAAAAGATGGGGTGATCAGGCTGAAGGGCGGTAATGTGGCCAATGTTAAACCAGGCGACATCAAATTTGCCTCAACTACCGGAGAAATGGATGCTAAGAACAATCCGGTGTTCAGCACCAGCGACCGTACCATTATGGGTAATGGCGAACCTAACTTTGTTGGTGGTATCACCAATAACTTTGCTTACAAAGGTTTTGATCTGAGTGTGTTCATGAATTTTGTGGGCGGTAATAAAGTGTTTAATGCCAATGCCCGCCGCTTCTATGGTCCTTACTTGCCAAACGAGAACACATTTACAGCTATGTCAAACCGTTTCAGGCTCATTGATCCTGTTACCGGCAAGGAAACTACCAACCTGGCAAGGCTGGCTGAGTTGAACCCCAATCAATATTCGAAAGATCAGATCTGGAGCCTGCATTCAGACAACAGCAAAAGCATCAGCGATCCCGCTATTGATTATTTTCTGGAAGATGGTTCATTCCTGCGGTTGAATACCATTACCCTGGGTTATTCATTGCCGCATAGCCTGTTGAAAAAAGCAGGTATTGTAAATGCCAGGTTTTATGGAACGCTGAACAACATTCACACCTTTACCAAATACAGCGGGTACGATCCTGAAGTGAACAACTCAGACAAACCCACGCGTAAAGGCGGTTATGATGACTCCGCTTATCCCCGCGCAAAAAGTATTGTTGTTGGTTTGAACTT
>CBIMFG010001147.1:0-2410 GCA_966243125.1 uncultured Niastella sp. | reverse complement strand
ATAACGGGGTAAGAAAAATGCACATCGGGGTGCATCAACTGCTGCATCTTTTGGCAGGCGGGACACTCGCCACAGGAGTCGAACATAGCGCCAGAGGCGGGTGCTGGTTCTTCCCCAAACAAAGACGGGCCTGCTGTTTCAGTGGCTCCTTTTCTGTTTACTTTTTCACAAACTATATATTGTGCAAATGCAATGGCCAGGGGCAGGGCGCCGCTACCTTCTTTGCCTAAAAACAAAAGGGCATGGCTGATGCGATTTTGTTGCACCATGTTTACCAGATGCAATTTCACATCTGTTTGGCCAATAACATTTTTAAATAACATGCCGCGCGAAGGTAAGCAGAATGTGTAAATGAATTGTATGCGTGTGCTGCTAAAAATGGGAAGTCCCGCCGGCTGGCGGGACTTCGTGAATTCCTTTTACGGGGTAGACTCTTTCGGGCTTTTAATAGGATCAATTTTACTAAAAAGAGTTACCAAAAAGTGGATGGATCTGCCTTTCAATGGCATTGGATTTACTTATTGGTTTTTCTTCTAAGGATATCTGCGGCTTTCATAGAACATTTGGATATTGGTTTTTTTCAGATATCGGATGGTTTCCTTCGGACTATTGGACGTTTAAGTGATATTGGATATTCAAAATTGTCAATATAACGCCTAAAAGGAAAGTTTATTCGTTCAATTGACATTTAAAAGCGATGTGTTGCCTGTTTTGGGGGATAAAGAATTAGTGTAAACCCTTAGGATTGACAAAGGTTTAACATGTACTCCCGGAGACTGGGTAGTATGGAGAAAGTAGCAATCGCATATTCGATCATGTATTACGTATTTGTAATAACAGGGTTGCCAGGGAAATAAAAAAATAAGGGCTTGTCCGCCAGCCGGCTGACAAGCCCTTAATATAATGAGGTGCAGTATCTTAGTTCAGATATTTGGTTACTTCTTCGCTGGTAACCTTTGTTTTGTTGTGGATCACAGTGATGAGGTTACCTTTTTCATCTAACAGAAACTTGGTGAAATTCCATTTAATTGGATCAGTAAAGCCTTTCTTCTCTGCTTCGGCCACCAGGTATTTAAATAGAGGGTGAATGTCGTCGCCTTTTACTGAAACCTTTTCAGCCATAGGGAAGCTTACACCATAATTCTTTTTGCAAAACTCCTGAATGTCGCCATTAGTGCCAGGCTCCTGACCGCCAAAGTTGTTGGCAGGAAAACCTACAATGACCAGTTTGTCTTTGTACTGCTCATATAATTTTTCCAAATCGGAATACTGTGGGGTGTTACCACATTTAGATGCCGTGTTCACGATCATGATCTTTTTGCCCTTGAACTTTTTGAAGTCGATAGTGCCTGCACCATCGAGAGCAGGAACCTTAAAGTCGTAAATAGAATGGGCTGAGAGAAACAGCAGGGATGCAAGCAGTAAACGTATCATAATTAATAATTTTGAAAGTAAATCACAACAGTATAGTGTATGTTGGCTGCAACTTGTACTATACAAAGATGATACTAAATTGGTTGCTTCTATGCAAAAATTTGGTTAATGGCGAATTTACTGTCTTTCATAGCAGCCCAGGTCTGGTTTACCTCCTACATTACGGGGTTTGCCATCGAGGTCAAGGGTAATGCCCAGGTCGGCGCCCTGATCAATGGCTGGCGATCTGTCGCTCAACCGGAAATTGTAAAATTTCAATTGTGTGTTTATGCTGTCGAACTCCGGAGATTTATTTGCAACAATATTGGTAGCGGTAACATTTGCCGGCTGGTTCTTCACCTTCCATAAACAGTTTTGAAAACTGACATTGAACGCGGCAGTACCTTGTTTATCGGTCACTACTTCATCTTCGGTAGTTCCATTTTCACCCCAGAAAATACAATTCTTAAAACTGGCTGTACAGTTTGATGTAGAAATGTTGTTGCCGTCTTTGTAATAATTGGTTACTACCAGTACGGGATCTTTATGCAGGATGTAAGTATTTGACCAGGTAGCTGCAGTTACATGTGTAAAATCATAATTGCCGCCATACCCTAAAAAGATGTTTTTTCCGCAATTGCTCACCAAACAGTTTTGGGCTTTTATGTTTGTTTGGGCGCCCAGTATGCCGGCATCGTAACAATTATCAACCACGCATTCGCTTAGGAATACTTTGGGATTGGTATTTACAGATGGCTTTTCGGCTACTATGCCCTGATAGGCATTGAGGATGCTGGCATATTGCAGGGTATTGTCTTTACTGGTTTCGCGAAAATAAATGCCGGGCCAGCCGCCGGGAAAATCGCGGTAAGGATCATCGAGGCGGTCGCTTCTGAAAACCACACGGGTACTGTCGTATTTTTCGCCGGTAACTTTTAGCGTGCCATCTACTATGAATGGCGCATCGGCATGCAAATAAATGCGGGTGCCTTTTTCA
>CBIMFG010001146.1:0-2410 GCA_966243125.1 uncultured Niastella sp. | reverse complement strand
GGTAGGAGTGTGTTTGTCCGTAGCCGGGTGATTGTCGGTTAATAATTCAAAGAGCTCTTCCTCTGCAGAAGAAGCGCTCTTTGTAAATATTGTAATTGCCTTTAGCCTGTATTTGCTTGCAGCTTACAGCTTGGAGCTTGCAGCTGTTTTCACTTCTTCCTCAATGGTGGTAACACCGCCCGAGATAGCAAACTTCATAGCCTCTGCGGAACTTACATCGGTTAACAATTTAACCCGGTCAGTTTTTACAAAATACAACCGGCCGGTAAGGGCATATGACTGCGGAACATATACTGCTACAAATTCCTGCAAACCAAAACCGTGTACTTCTTCCTGGGTAATAAAACCTATTTGCCATACATCGGTTGATTCAACGCTAACCAGTACGGCTTTATCAAATTTTCTTTTGTTACCGGCAAAGGCTTCAAAGAAATCTTTTATGGTAGAATACAACAGCTTGATGCCGGGGGTGCGTTCAAGCACTTTATCAAGCAGGTCAACAAGCTTACTAATAACATACGAAGAGGAAACATATCCTACGCAGATAACGATCAACGTTACCAGAATAAAACCCAGTCCGGGAATTTTTTTAGCATTGCCGGCGCTGTCGGTACCCAGTAAGTTAGGGGTGAAATAGCTGATGAGGCTGGGCAATATGTTATCAATAAAATTAAATAAAGCAGTTACTGCATAAATAGTAATAGCTATAGGCGCTAAAATTATTAGCCCCTGTAGAAAGTACTGTATTATCTTTTTAAATATGTGTGATGAAGATTTCATGATCTGCTGTGTTTGCCCCGCAAAATTAATTCATTGCCGGTGGCTAATAAAATAAGCTTGTGTAAAGTTGTGTGTTTAAGGCTGGAAAGCAATCTGTTAGCAAAGATATGACCTTTGCAAATACTGTACCACAGCGGGTTTGCGGACGGTGCAAACAAACAATAGTTTGGAAAGGCAAATGTTATAAGCGGCATAAAATAAACTCCGGAAACTTTGGTTACGTAAAAAGTTTCCATAGTTTTGTGCCCGAATAATTATGATACCAGATTTAAACACAAAAGTGCGGATCCGGGATAAAGCGAAGGAGTTATTCTTACGGTATGGTATTCGCTCCGTATCCATGGATGATATTGCCAACCAGTTAGGTATGTCGAAAAAGACTATTTATCAGTACTATACTGATAAGAATGAACTGGTTGATGCGGTAGTGGAAGATGATGTACAGGGGTTGCAGGGGGATTGTATGAAGTGTGGGGAAGGGGCGAAAGACGCCATTGAGGAAATCATTTTGACCGTTGACATGGTAGTTGAACAATTAAGTAGTATGAACCCGATGGTATTATATGATATGGAGAAGTTCCATATTCGGGCATACCAGCGGTTTATGGAGTTTAAAAATAAATTCCTGCTACAGGTCATCAAAACAAACCTGGAATGGGGCGTGAAAGAGGGGTTGTATCGCCCTGATGTAGATGTGGATGTACTATCGAAGTTCAGGTTGGAATCAATGATGATGGCTTTTAATATTGACCTATTCCCGCCTTCAAAATACCGATTGTCTGAAGTTACCAAAGTTATACTGGAACATTACGTATTCGGGGTTGCATCCCTGAAAGGCCATAAACTTATTTTGAAATATCAACAGCATAGAAATAAAAATGCAAAGAACTATGAAACTGAATCCGGCAAGCATTAACAGGATCGCCATGATGCTCGTTTTAACAAGCATTATGCGACCGGCCCTGGCACAGGATAAAAATGCCTTTACCGTACAACAGGCGGTAGATTATGCAAAAAAGAACAGCGTACAGGTTAAAAACCTGTTACTCGATGTTCAGTTGCAGGAGGAAACCAACCGGCAGGTAACCTCCAGCGCTTACCCACAATTAAGCGGCAGGGTAGGTACAACCTATAACCCTAACATTGCGGTACAATCGTTTCCAAACTTTATTGCTCAGGGAACTTATGGTGTTATAGCAGCAGAAGATATAAGACGTGGCGACGGTTCATCCATTAAAATGCCCGACGATTTTGGTTTAATACAGGCTCAGTTTGGAACCAAATGGATTGCCAACGCCGGGTTCGATTTGAGCCAGATCTTATTCGATGGTCAGGTATTTGTGGGCTTGCAGGCAAGAGCCACTACCATGGAATGGGCAAGAAAAAATGTAGAGGTAACCGAAGAACTGATAAAGGCCAACGTTTATAAAGTGTACTATCAGCTGGTGGCAAGCAAAACACAAATAGGCTTGCTCGATGCCAACATTGAGCGCCTGCAAAAATTGCAGCACGATACCCATGAGATGTTTAAAAATGGATTTGCAGAAAAACTGGATGTAGATAAAATAGATGTACAGATAGCCAACCTGCAAACAGAAAAGAAAAGAGTAGAGAACCAGATCGTAAGTGG
>CBIMFG010001145.1:0-2415 GCA_966243125.1 uncultured Niastella sp. | reverse complement strand
TAGTGTGCCTTCCAGATCGTACACATACTGGCTGGGCGAACCGTAAATATTATAGATACCTGCTGTTAATCGTGATTGTAAAGGGCCGCCACCTAATCTATGGTAGTTGCTGGCCGATACATCTAACCGGTGATAAGGCAGCGTGCGATACATTTTGGTATTGGAGGAGTGGTAGATTAGCCTGTATTCCCTGGGCGCCAGCGGATCGCTGATCTGCTGAGCATCATCAAAATCAGGATATACCTGGTTGGGCAGGCTGTATACGTCGCCGGTAGCAAACATCCAGAAAGTAGAGAAGCTCCAGTGCTTATTGCATTTGAAAGTAGCCGCGGCATTGATCTCGTGCCGGCGATCGTACTTAAATGGAAATTTAGTTCCATTGTTCAGTGCCGCAAACTTACGCCAGTTCCACGATAAGGTGTAGCTCAGGTGTAAATACCATTTCTCGGTGATGTGCTCTGCTTTTGTTTCCAACCCATAACTCCAGCCTTTGCCCAGTTTTACGCTTTGTCCCCAGTCGGCCGTATTTAAAAACAGGTTCTGTCCCTCTGCGTAATTCGTCACATTCTTCATTTGTTTATAATATACATCGGCATAAAAACTCACCTTCTTATTGTTACGATGGCTGTAACCCAGGTTAATCATGTCGCTTTCTTCGGGTTGCAGTTCTCCCGTACTGGGCACCCATGCATCGCTGTTAATACCCATGTATGGATTGGTTACCATGTGCAGGTACTGTGTCATATGGTTGTAGGATACATCGAGCTGATTGTACTGATCGAATCTATAGGCTGCATACATTCTGGGTTGCCAGGCGGTGTATTTATAATCATTGTGCTCATAAAATGAGAGGCGTACGCCCGGCCGTAAAAAGAGCTTTTTGTTGATGCGGAATTCATTTTCATAAAACAATGCCAGCTCGCGGAACGATAAAGGGGGAAAGGCGTTAAAGTCACCCGGCCGGTCAGTAAAATCGGGCGACACGTTGGTGTCAAATGGGCGAATGCGGGTGTACGAAGCTTTGCCGCCTACATTTATTTTTATGTTGTTGTTGGGAGATATCTCCAGTGCAGTACGTCCCGTGTATTGTTTTATGCTGCTGTATGTATTGTAAACGCGGTTTTGCACCAGCCGGCCCGAACTGTCGTATAAGTTATAACGAAAGCCGGCCAGGTTATCGTAATTGCTGATGTTGAAGGAGGTGTTAATGAAGGCGCGCGAACTAATAAGCCTGTTCCAGTTTAGCGTAGCGGCTTTGTTGCCCCAGCGTTGCTGGTTATTGGTATAGTTTTGATGTAATTCCATGGCATCGTGCCCTGCATAGGCATTCACCATGATCTTATCTTTTTTACCCACCCATTGGGTGAACTTCACGTGCAGGTCGTAAAATTCAACATCTACGCCCGATTTAAGTGCCCGCAAAATTGGGTTAATCCAGCTTTGGCGAAACGACACCATGATGGAAGAACGGTCTTTTTTTATGGGACCTTCTACCGTAAAGGACCCGGCCAGTAAACCCGCATTGGCTTCCCCTTGCCATTTCTGCATATTGCCATCTTTCGTCATTACATCAATCACCGATGATAAACCACCGCCGTACCGGGCCGGGAAATTCTTTTTGTACAGGTACATCGACTTCAGCGATGTTTTATTCACTATCGACAGCGTGCCTAATAAATGCGTTGGGTTAAAGATGGGATTGCCATCCAGCAAAAAAATGTTTTGATCGGGACTGCCACCGCGCACCAGCATGCCATAAGTGATTTCGGGTATGTTTTTTACGCCGGGATCAAGGTAGAAAGAACGCAACACATCCGATTCGCCCAGAATAATATCGTAGCCTGCCGCTTCTTTGGAGGCTTTATTTTCTTCTACTTCAGCAGCGGGTGGTGGATTGGTAACTGTTACTTCGCCAATGTTGCTTTTGGGGGTCATGTAAACATCCATACGGGTATTCCCTTTCAGGTTTACCTGTACGCGATGGGTTTCGTAACCAGCGTAGGAGAGGTAAATGTCATTCTTACCTTCAGGAAGTAATAAAGTAAAGTAACCGTGGTTGTTGCTATAGCTGCCGCGTTGCCGGGCCGGTTGCCAAATGGTAGCATCGGCCAGGGGTTCGCCGCTGATATTTTCTTTTATGATACCGTAAACAGAATACCACGAAATAAAAAAGTCCTGCGGTATGGGAATGGTAGCCGGAGTAATAATCAACTTGTTGTTCTTTTCTACCAGACTTATCTTTTGCCCATCCAGTACCTGGTGTAAAACGGCGCCAATGGTTTCGGGAGAACCGGTGAGGGTAATAACTTTGCCAGTATCTAAAAAGCGGGCCGAATATTCAATGACGGTGGGGCTGTGCTGGTTTATATCATCCAGAAAATTGCGAATGGAGCCCTGGTAAAATGTTGGGGTGTA
>CBIMFG010001144.1:0-2416 GCA_966243125.1 uncultured Niastella sp. | reverse complement strand
CATTTCCTTTTCCGAGGTTCTTTTTGCTTAACGATAAATACACTTGCCACCGGCCGCTCTCCTTCTTTATCCGCCGGCACAATCGTTTCCTTTCCATTAATCAGCATACAACTGCTGCCGCCACCATCTAAATTAATGGCTTCTTCGCAACCCAGCTCAACTAAAATGCGGGCAGTTTCATCGAGCGTGGCGCCTTCGGCCACACCGGGACTACGGCCCTGTATAACCAGTATAATTAGCCGGTGATTATGGGTATAGCCAATGGCAGTACGCGGGTGCTGGTCGTTGCGTTCAAAAGCGTACAATTGCTCTTCTTTATTGGTGATGAACACGGCGCCTTCCTGCACCAATACCGGACCGCCGCCAATGGCGGTATGCATCTTCCACCAGTTCCATTGTTCAATGGTATGCAAATCGGCAAAAGAAGGATCGGGATTGCTGCCTTTGGCAATAATAGGATGCGTTTGAAACCCGTAAGGCCAGCGTTTGGCCGTATCGGTGAACAGCCAGGCAACATCAGCCATTCGTTTTTTAGTAATGCCAAATGCACTGCGGGTGGCGTAATAAAAGGAGTCGTTGAACAGGCTTTTGAGAGCGGGAATGTTGTAGGCAACCATTTTACCCTCGCGAATGATCACATTCAGGTTCTGGTTGGTTTGAAACGAGAAATAACCGCCATTTACGACAACGTACGGCTTTTGTTCGCGGTTATAGTATTGAGTAGGAGTATAGCTGTTACCGGCGCCGGTTTGGGTGGTAAAGTCAATGTTTTTGTCCTTCAGTTTTACTTCAACACAAAAGGCCCTGAAGGGCCGGCCATTTACAGAATCGAAGGTTTTAAAAACGCGAATGGCGCGGGGCAGGCTGTCAAATTCGTCATTCGCCTTTTTCCAGCGGAGTTGTGCATGACCTATTACAGGCAGCAGTAAAAGAAATATTGAATATCGAATGTTCACTTTAAATATTGAATATTAAATTTCCAATATCCAATGTTAAAGTGAATACAAATGCACTGTATTCACTTCAACATTCAAAATTTATTATTCAATATTCATCATTGATTTCTGCTTCAGCCACTGCTCCTTGCCGTAACCAGGAATTACGTGTTTTTCGCTGTGGTAAGAAGAACGAACCAGCGGACCGCTTTCTACATAGTCGAAGCCAATGTTATAACCAAATTCGCGGAATTCGGCAAACTCATCGGGGTGTACAAACCGCAGTACCGGTAAATGTTTTTTGGTAGGTTGCAGGTACTGGCCAAGGGTAATTACATCCACGCCGCTGTTACGCAGGTCCTGCATGGTTTGCATTACTTCTTCTTTGGTTTCACCCAATCCGCACATGATACCGCTTTTGGTGCGCATGCCGCCTTCTTTCAGTATTTTCAACACTTCCATGCTGCGGCGGTATTTTGCCTGAATACGTACCTGGCGCGTGAGGCGCTCAACGGTTTCAATATTGTGTGATACTACTTCGGGATGGGCATCAATGATGCGTTGAATATCTTCGGCCTTGCCCTTAAAGTCGGGGATCAGCGTTTCGAGCGTAGTATCGGGTGTTAATGCTTTTACGGCTTTAATGGTATTGTGCCAGATGGTGCTGCCGCCGTCTTTCAGTTCGTCGCGGTCAACCGAGGTTAACACGGCGTGTTTCACTTTCATCAGGTGAATGGCTTCTGCCACGCGTTGGGGTTCATCCCAATCCACCGCATCGGGCCGGCCGGTAGCCACTGCACAAAAACCGCAGCTGCGGGTGCACACATTACCCAGGATCATAAAAGTGGCGGTTCCTTCGCCCCAGCACTCGCCCATATTAGGGCAATTGCCGCTTTCGCAAATGGTGTGCAGTTTATGGGTATCAACCAGGTTGCGTACATGCCGGTAGTTTTCGCCGGTAGGCAGTTTTACACGCAGCCAGTTGGGCTTTTTTACAACAGAGTTGGATTCATTTACACTACTGATAACTGGTAATTCCTGCATATGTCTTAGTATTCTAGTTAAACCTTAGGGGTGTTTCCATTTCAGGTATATTAACACACCAAAACCCAAAAGGTTTTCTGTAACAAATTGATAGCTAGTCAACTATTTGTCAGCGGGTTGACTATTAATCAACAAAAATAACATAAAAACTGGTTATAAGGGCTAAAGTTATCCCGTAACAGTGTATAAATCAGGGGGGAAACGGCTTTAAGCTATAAGCCTTAAGCTGTAAGCAAATACAGGCCCAAAGCCTTCTGCCTTAAATAAAAAGGCGGGCCTCACGACACCTTAATATCTTTAGTTTTACTGCATTCAGCTTATGGCTTATGGCTTGAAGCTTATAGCTTATAGTTTGAGGCTTGTGGCTGGCTTTCTCACTTTCTCCGCCCTAACAACAGCGAGATATAAGCATTAAAAAAGAAATTCTTCTCCGGATT
>CBIMFG010001143.1:0-2417 GCA_966243125.1 uncultured Niastella sp. | reverse complement strand
TGAGAACGGCGAATGCCAGTATCTTAATTTTCTGATAAACTGATCGTACTTCAACGTAGCATTACCTGCGGCCCGGTTATGAAAAAGATAGTTATACTTTTTTTCTAATTGTTCCAGCTCTTTTAACTCGCTATAACTGATAAACCGGAAAGGAATGGTCCTGAGATTAAACCAACGGGAGTATTCGCTTATATAACTCATTCCATAAACCATCACTACCGTATCAACCTTATTGTGCTGCAGGTATTTCTTCAAGGAAATATATCCTTCAAAAAAGTCACTTCCCGGGATGGATAAATTAATCCATTTCTTGCCAAGCTGGCGAGGATTAATACTTGCATTGCCCCGTGAGTCGCCTATTATAATATTTGTGAATCCTGTTTGCTTATTGATTTGACCATATTGATACTGGCACTGAAAATAATCCACTGCAGGCCCTAAGAAAAATTCAGGCTTTTGAGAAATGAACAGGTGAATAATTACACCCGATAACAATACCGTTACCAGCAGATATAAAACAGTCTTTATTAAGAATTGCTTCATTTCCTAAAACTGAAAATAAATAAAGTTTGCTTGCTTTCCAAAGTAGAACAGTACCAGCAACGCCAGCACAATATATACAACTGGTTTAATTCTTTGCGGAACCTGTAAGCTACGCTCATCTCTTCGCAACCACCAGTCGCAGGCTATTAATGGAATAACATAACAGCCAACGGTCAGGCACATTAAAAGATCTTTCGGTTGCTTATAATTGGTAATAGTACCTTCCAAATAACCGAAGGCTTCCTTCAGATCGGCGGCGCGAAAAAACACCCAGGCAAATGTTACAAAAGCAAAGGTTGCGATCATTTGTGAAAGCTCCTTTGCCGAAGGCAACCTGCGTTCCTGGGCTACCACATTCGAGGTGTGTTTCCGGTTACGGTTCAACAGCAACAATGGCAAAAATCCACAGGCGTGTATACCGCCCCAGGCAATGTATTTCCAACTGGCCCCATGCCAGAAACCGCTCACCAGAAAAATGACAAACGTATTTCTCACCGCTTTTATCTTTCCCTGTTTGGAACCGCCCAGTGGAATGTATAAATAATCTCTGAACCACGATGAGAGTGAGATATGCCAGCGGCGCCAGAACTCGGCAATATCGCGGGAAAAATAAGGGAACCTGAAGTTGGTCAACAATTCGAACCCAAACAACTTTGCCGTGCCTAACGCAATGTCGGAATAGCCGCTAAAGTCGCCATAGATCTGAAAGGAAAAAGCAATAGCCCCTACAATAAGCGTGATACCATGCTGATCGTGATAATGGGTAAATATGTTGTCTACAATCACCGCCAGGCTGTCTGCAATCACCACCTTTTTAAACAGCCCCCACAGGATCAACCTGCACCCATCTGCAGCCTGCGTATAATTAAAAACCCTTTTTTTCTGGATCTGTGGCAACAGGTGACTGGCCCTTTCAATAGGGCCGGCTACCAATAAGGGGAAGAATGATACAAAAACAGCATAATCAATAAAATTCCTTACAGGCCTTTGTTCACCCCGGTAGATATCAAACACGTACGACATTCCATGAAAAGTATAAAACGAAATGCCGATGGGGATGGCAACCTGTAATAAAACCACATTGGAGTGTACCCCCAGCGAGGCCAGCGCCTGCTGAAATTGCAACGCAAAAAAATTATAATATTTGAATATCCCCAGTATACCGAGGTTATTCAAAATGCTCAACCACAAAAAAAGCCTGGCTTTTTTCCTGTTTTTTGACGCAACACCAAAACCATACAGGTAATCAATAAAAGTGCTTACTGCCAGCAGCACCATAAATTTCCAGCTCCACCAGCCATAAAAGAAATAACTGGCTGTCAACACCAACACATTTTGCCAACGCAACCACCTGTTACAAACAAACCAATACAGTATAAAAACGCAGGGTAGAAACAATAAGAATTCGACGGAATTGAATAACACTTCACATTTATATTGAAGGGTAAAAGTATAAAAGATACCCGTATATCACCCGCTTAATAAAAATGCGGCGTTCACCTGGCCAATAAGAGAAAACCCTAAAAAACTGTAATATTTACATTAAACATTTCCCGGATTGGTTTGTTCCGGCCATAAAAACCTATCTTGGGCCCGCATGCAAGGCCTAGTTTATTACATTTCGTTACCATTCATTTATTTGCTTTCCCTCCTACCCTTTCCAATCTTATACAGGGTTAGTGACGGGTTCTATTTTCTTCTTTATTACGTTTTTGGCTACCGTAAAAAAGTAGTGCTGCAAAACCTCCGCAATTCTTTCCCCGAAAAACCGGAAAAAGAAATAAAAAGGTTATGCAAGGATTATTACCACTACCTCAGCGATCTTTTTCTGGAAAGCTTTAAAACGCTTACCATCGGGCGTGCCTCCATGTTAA
>CBIMFG010001142.1:0-2419 GCA_966243125.1 uncultured Niastella sp. | reverse complement strand
CGTGGGTATACCAACTTTGGCAATGTTGATTCCAATAACACTGATATTATAGATGCCAAACTGCGTTTTGAACCCGGACAGATCAATCAACATTATCTTGACCGGATCATGCATCTGGCTGCTGAGTATGACTTCGTTGTATATTTAATAAATCCACCCATGAACCAGGCTTCCTTTAATACCTATAACAAATCGGTGTATGAATCTACTGTAAACCAGTATCTGCAAGCGGTGCAAAAAAAGTATTCCCGGTTATGTGTTTTGCAAACCGATGTATGGTTGCCGAATACTATGTTCGGCGATCAGTTGCATGTAAACAGCAAAGGCACCGCAAGGTTTTCAACAGGGGTGAGGGCGCTATTGAGCCGGTAGGGACTGAAATTAAGGGCACATTAAAGATGGATGTTAAGTTGAATCAGATATTGTAGGGGATGTTGATTTTTAGACTCGCCTGCCTACATTTGTAAATATGTCTATACCCGATTGGTTTTTGTTATTTTTAAAACAATAAATAAATATGAAATACAGGCAATTTAAGGGAGATAAAATCGCGGAAGTAGGGTTGGGAACGTGGCAATTGGGCAGTGCAGATTGGGGAAAGATCGATCAGGACGAGGCTTTTGAGATATTACAGGCATATGTAAATTCAGGAGGAAACTTTATCGATACAGCGGATGTTTATGGAATGGGGGTAAGTGAAACTTTCATAGGAAATTTTTTAAAACAGATTGATCAAAAAGTTTATGTGGCTACTAAAATGGGACGCCGCCACGACAACCCATATGGTTGGCCGCAAAATTTTACTTATGATGTAATGAAAAGGCATGTGGAAGATTCTCTGACGCATCTTGGCGTTGATCAACTGTATTTGGAACAATTGCACTGTATCCCTACAGAAGTATTGCGCAGAGGTGAAATTTTTGATCATTTAAGAAAATTACAAAGCGAAGGACTTATTAAACACTTCGGTGTTAGCGTTGAAACTACCGAAGAAGCATTGATCTGCCTCGATCATAAGGACGTAGCTTCATTGCAAATCATTTTCAATCTTTTCCGTCAACACCTGGCACAGGAATTCTTTGATAGAGCTCAGCAACAGCATGTTGGATTGATCGCCCGTGTTCCGCTGGCCAGTGGCCTGCTCAGCGGGAAGTTTAATGCAAACACGACGTTTGATGTACATGACCACCGCAACTATAATGCTAACGGAGAATCATTTAATGTAGGGGAAACATTTTCCGGAATTCCATTTGAAACCGGAGTTAAGCTGGCGCAGGAAATTCAAGCGCTGTTGCCGGGCACAAATTTGGCCGCCCATGCGATCCGGTGGATACTTGACCATGAGGCCATCGTTTCGGTCATCCCCGGCGCCACTAAAGTGTCACAGGTAAATAGTAACGTATCAGCCTCTTCGCTTCCTGCCTTCGATGAAAATGTGTTTGATCAACTCCGAAAGTTTTATGACAGTCGGATAAAACCAGCAATCAGAGGCAACATATAGTATCCCTCAGGGATACTCAAAATAAAACGCTTTTAATTTTGTCAGGGTTGCACAAGTCTTCCAGAAACGGTATAAAGAGTAGTTGGATCTGTCGGGGCGTTAAAAGTCAATGAACAAAATGAGGCTTCCAGTTTATTATTCACCTTGGTAATATATACGGTTTGATCGGGTAGCGCATTAAAAGTCCAGTTGAAGGCGATAAATAATTGTACTTTGCCTGGCTCATTCAAAGTTGCGCTGGTTTTATAAGTGCCTGGAAGCGGAGCATTCCCGCCTAAAAATTGGAACACCAGAAAGTGCCCACCCCGGTTACTGTCATGACCGTTAATCTGATAATAAGTGTGATCAGCGGTGGGGCCAAAATAATTCTGTATGTAGAAATAGTCCACTTGGTAGGGGTCTACACTTGAGCTGCTGTTGGCCCTAAAAGTACATGGGGGAACTGGTTGGGGAGTAACCGCTGCTATCCTGATCGATCCCTCGTATTCAATACAGTTATTCCTGACCAATTGCAATTTATATTCACCGGTATCGGCGGCAGTCATATTTTCGCGGGTTGGCCGGTAGGCGTTACTGTCAGCGGATTCATAATGCCAGCCATTGGGCCCATCCCATTTATACAAATAGTCGGTGCTTTGAAATTCAGCTTCCAACTGCAGCCCCACGCCCTCTATTACGGGCCCATTTTGAATGGTTATAGAACGTGTAGCCGGACATTCGTTTGATGATTTCTTACAGGAAAGTAGCACAATACTCAGAAAGAAAATAAGAATAAAGGTGGTCGGGGTCAGGGTAAATTTCATACGCTGCTTCAGTTAATATAATTCCCATAAAAGTACATGCATTTCCGAAAGAAGTCTCCCAAAGTTGATAAGTGTGCAGTTTTGGATGTAAGTGCGTCGATTTCGCTAATAACCG
>CBIMFG010001141.1:0-2420 GCA_966243125.1 uncultured Niastella sp. | reverse complement strand
GTTGGTTTTTATTCCCTTTCACAACACAAATATAGGGTGGTTTTAAGTACTATGCAACACATAGTACCATCTTTATTATGGTAATGCCTATTATACAATAACTAGCTTAACCAATAATAATTGATTGTCAGCCAGATATCAGATTCAGGAAAAACTTTAAGGCGGGCCTGATTGTATGAATGGTTAAAAAATGAGGCTGAATGGCATAAACGGAAGCGGATAAGCTTTTCCGGAGGGGGCTGCTTATCCGTTTAAATTATATTTTACCAAACCCTACCGTAGTGTACAAACATTCTGCACCTGCAGGCGGCCATTGCCTTCAACCGTAAGGTTAATGGGCTTGGTTTGCTGGTTCGTACCTGTAAAGTTGATCTGTATGGTATTGGTACCCTGTTGAAGAGGAATACGTGTATATAATATAGTATGGGGTAAACTCTGCCAGTTACGGGTATCGGCCTTTTCAGTAACAAAGCTAAAAACCTGAATGGCAGTGGCCAGCGCCTCTTTTTCATCCTTGTTCTTATCATTACTTTTTGGCCTGGCAGCCATTTCCGCCAACTTTTTAACGGCCAGCCGGCTCAGGGTTTTGGCCATATCTTTAACAAACCGTTCTTTCAACGTAGCAAAAGCCAGGTCGTTGATGTTTTCGGCACTTTCAAAAGTGTACAGAGCATTGTTTGCAGAAACAGAAGCCTGGGTATAATAAACCGGTTGCTCCTGGTATTTAGGAAACGCCACCCGCAATGAGCGAATGTCTGCTGCTTTTAAACTGTCCTTATTAACAAAGTTATCGTCGAAAATAAAAGGCACGTTTACGGTACCGGTAGCATCGGTGAAGGTAAAATTGCCAAGCCCGTCTTTTGTTAGGGCGAAAATGAAATTCTGTTCCTGTTTTACCGGCGCCAATCCATTCTCCCAAAACAAAACCAGCTCGCCACCGGCGGTTTTAGAAACCGGTTGCAAAGTGGTATTTAATAAAGTAGAATAATGCTGCACATCTTCTGTGAATCCCATGGCAGTTGCAGTGCGTAGCACGTCCTGCTTTAACTGTTCAGGCAAACTAACACCATACCACAGGTTGTTATTCTTTAAGAAAATGTCTGCAGCATTTCTATAAGAAATGAACGCATTGTTAACATCGCCGCTTTGTTCATAAATAATGCCTTGCATCATCAGCGAAAAAGCATCGTCTGAATAGCGGTTATCTTTGTTATGGGTTTTATCCTGCTGTGCATAACTGGTAAGGGAAATACGGCGGGCCTCTACCATAGCCTCATCACTCTGCCCAAGGTTCAGGTAATTGAGGGCCTTATAATAATGCACCATGAACTTTTCAAAATCTTCTCCTTTGTAGGTTTCCATCATGGGGTTCAACAAGGTGCCTAGCGCAATATCACTTGCTGTGGTGCGGGTATCTTCAATAAACAGATCGGCCTCATTAAAGTACAAATTGCTGCTGTCGTACTGTTTCAGCAAATGGGCCATCTTTCCTTTTTCAAAAAGGTATAGTAACCTGTTGCGCCTGCGTTGCAACAGCTTGTTGTGATCTATTGACTGGTACGCTTTATCGAACTGGTTATTCATTACCTGTTCGTAATAACTGCCAATGCGATTGTTGTACGTGGCGCAGGAGAATAACAAAAGCATTGGGCATGTAACGCCCAATGCTCTTATCATATATTTAAGAGGTAAAGCCATTTTGGGGTTCAGGTCAATTAGTTTTTCACGTATTTGGCAATCTTCTTATCACCTAACCATACCACTTCATTGCTTTGGATATTGGTTAACTCCAGATTGATCTGGTAGTACACCACTTTTCTGCGTTTTTGAGAATCAACGATGGAGTTGATAGATCCCTGCATGATGTAATCAGCACCTTGTTCAAGGCCAAATTTTTTCATGCTGCTGGCGGATGCGTTTGTTTGCTGATCGGCTTTTTCGGCGCGCAGCTCATCTCTTTTTTTACCACCCTGTACTAAACGTACTCTTCCTGATCTTATAAAAGATTGCTCAACGTCGGTAACAAAGGTTTCGGCTTCAATATGCTCGTGGCTTTTATTGGTAACAAACCCAACAATCACTACGGGTCTTTGTCCATTGTGTGCTTCCTGATGCTCGCCCACCCACTTTTCGTGTAACACCTGTTCAATTAATTGTTCAGCTGCCAAACGCGAGTCGGTGTTATTCCAGCGGCCACTCAGGTCAACCTGTTCCTGTGGATCAATACGGGTAACTTTATGCGAACATGAGATACTTGTACCAGCTACAACCAGGGCCATAACAGCCAGATAAATGTTTTTCATTTTTACTTTTATTTATAAAGGGAACAGTAATGTCCTTTTTGCGGAATTGTTTTTACGCTGTTTAGCGGGTTAACAACCAGCCTACAGTGGCAACAGTGGCAGCGGTGGCTACCCACG
>CBIMFG010001140.1:0-2427 GCA_966243125.1 uncultured Niastella sp. | reverse complement strand
GGCCTCACCCGTTACCAGCAACACATGCTCATACCCCATTTCTTTGATGGCGGTAGCTTCCTGCAATATTTCGGTAGCCGTTAAGGTTCGGCGGCGCACCTTATTATCTAAACTAAAGCCGCAATAGGTACAAATGTTATTGCACTCATTGCTCAAATACATGGGCACATACATTTGTATGGTTTTCCCAAAACGTTGCTGCGTAAGCTGCTGGCTTAACCGCGCCATGGGTTCCAGGTAAGCGGCTGCTGCAGGCGAGATCAGGGCCATAAAGTCATCCAGCGTTCTACTTTGCCGGCCCAGTGCCATTTCAACATCTGCAGCGGTTTTGCTGTAAATGCGTTGCTTGATCTCGTCCCAATTATATTGGTTGAATACGTCGATAAAACTATGCATGGTGTTCATCTAAAAATGCCGTTAATGGACTACTTGCAAGAGCGGTGTTCAATGGTTTGGCCAGCCGGGCTTCGTAGGCTATTCTACCTGCCTCAACGGCCATTTTAAAGGCGGTGGCCATTTGTACCGGGTGTCCGGCCACTGCAATGGCCGTGTTTACTAATACCGCATCAGCGCCAATCTCCAATGCTTTGGCGGCATCTGACGGCGAACCAATACCCGCATCAACTACCACAGGCACTTTGCTTTGTTCTATAATAATTTCGAGGAAGTCAATTGTTTTTAAGCCTTTGTTGCTGCCAATGGGTGAACCGAGTGGCATTACCGCTGCAGCCCCGGCTTCTTCGAGGCGTTTACACAAAACCGGATCGGCATGTATATAGGGCAACACCACAAAACCCATCTTTACCAGTTCTTCGGTTGCGCGTAAGGTTTCAACCGGGTCGGGCATCAGGTATTTGGGATCGGGATGTATTTCCAGTTTCAGCCAGTTTGTTTGCAATGCCTCGCGTGCGAGTTGCGCTGCAAAGATGGCTTCTTTGGCAGTACGTACGCCCGAGGTATTGGGCAACAGGTTGATGTGTTTATGTTGCAGGTGACGTAAAATATCATCCTGCGGATTGTTCATATCCACTCTTTTCAAGGCCACTGTTACCAGTTCTGAACCGGAGGCCAGCAGCGCTTCTTCCATGGCGCCGGTTGAACTGAATTTACCCGTACCGGTGAATAAACGGGAGTTGAATGTTTTATTTACTATGGTTAACATGTAAGTTTATTTCGTAAATTTAAAATCAGCTGTAAGCTCTAAGCATTAAGCGGTAAGCGAATACAATCCGCGCTGATGGGTTTTGCTTATAGCTTATGGCTATAGCTTTATTCTTAAGCGTACAAAGCATTAATTTTTTCTACCTGAGCTTTTTGATCTAAAGCATTCGTCAATGCGCCTGAGATAGCCACTCCAAAGATGCCCGCATCTCTTAACCCGGGCACATCATCAGGTAAAATTCCGCCAATAGCAACAATGGGTGTATAAATGGCGGCTGCCCGCATTTGATCCATGATGCGTTGATACCCTTGTAACCCCAACACCGGGCTTAATTTTTCTTTGGTAGTGGTAAAGCGAAAAGGTCCTAACCCGATGTAATCAACACCTTCCAGTACCCGCTGTTGAACATGTTCAAAGGTATTAGCGGTACCACCTACGATCATACCGCTACCAACAATGGCCCGTACATCGCTTACAGCCATATCCTGTAAACCCACATGTACACCCCAGGCGTTTACTGATTTCGCCACCTGTGGAAAATCATTGATGATCAGTTTGGCGCTGTATTGGTCGCACAGGGCTTTTGCAGCCTTTGCCAGTTCCAGCACTACTGCTTCAGGTTGATTTTTTACGCGCAATTGCACCAGTTTACAACCGGCTTGCAGCGCTTCTTCAATGGCCGCGAGATGCGTTTTTGTCGCGGTTTGTTGTGAAATAAAATAAACGCGTTCTAACATCATGATGTATGAAATCCCAGTAATGACTGGTTGCTGTTTAAAAATGTTTCTGTATACTGTTTTGCGTCGCGGCATGCCTGCTGTAGCGAGGCGCCCTGTGCCAGCCGGGCAGTAATGGCTGCCGACAGCACACAACCTGATCCGTGTTTGGGATATACCTTTTCAACTCCGGCTTCTATCTGTGTATGTCCTGAAGATTCGTACAAGGTATCGGTACCCAACGCATCCGGCCGATGACCGCCTTTTAACAACACCGGACAAAACACGGCTTTGTCATCTTTTATCAGGGCCTCACCGGTTATGGACTGCAATTGTTCCAGTTCATTATAATTGGGCGTAATCAGGCTTATGCCTGCTAATACCGCATCGAGGTTATAAAAAGTATTCACCGCATGAAAATCATAACCGGCGCTTGCTTTTAAGATCGGGTCCCAAACAATTTGTATGGCGGGATTGCTTTCTTTTAAAAACACGATCACATCCAGCAGGGTTTCCAGCGAATCAATGATCCCGATCTTACAGGCCGAT
>CBIMFG010001139.1:0-2428 GCA_966243125.1 uncultured Niastella sp. | reverse complement strand
TGCCACCACCATTTTTGATAATTACTATCTGGATAATATCAAAGTAGAAGGTTCACATAAGCTTACCAATACCGGCACGCCCGATAAAAAAAGCTATACTACACAAGTTATCAATGCAAAATTGAGCCAGTCCAACGGCAATAATATTCAATGGAATAGCGAAAAAACGGTAACCCAAACTGATGGCGCATCCACTCCCCTCATTGCTCTGGATGATGCATACAATGTAACTGGCAAGGCCGGGGGATCGGTTCAATTGAATGGAAAGTACTTTCAATGGTTAACCTCCATAACAACTCCGCTCCTCAAAAGATTTAGCTGCCCCTGGATAGCCAAAGGAACCCTTAGTTTGAACAAAGGAAATGACGCAGTGGCAGTGCTGGACTACGGTTCAGGAAATTGTGATAATAAGGGCGTTTTCACGGTAAATGGCTCAAACCACGAAATTACTTTGTATTAATCCAAAAAAGTTTATACCTTTAATTCAGTTTTCATAGGGTACGGATTAAAAACGGGCCAGGGTGTCTACCCAGGCCCAACTTTTTTTTAGGACATACTGTCGCAAAGTCCTGCTTTTCCCACTAAAACCTGAGTGCATTTTTATAATCCTATCACTTCAAAACGGTATCCCTTTTCACTAAAATATTGCAGCGTTTTTGGAAGTGCTTCTTTCAACCGGGGGAAGGCTTTTTCACTGTCGTGAAAAACGATTACTGAACCAGGTTGTGCCTGCTTTATAACGTTTACGGAGCATGCCTCACCTGATAAGGCAATATCAAAGTCGCCACTCAGTACATCCCACATAATAATACTGAAGTTATTATTCACCGGGGAGTTACGGATACCCGTTAATAGTTTAACCTGAAACCGGGTGATCCTCCCATATGGAGGGCGAAACAAATTGGAGTCAATATATTTTCCCGCAGTCAGAATATTCTGAAGATACATTTCATCAGTAACCTTCCATCCATTCAAATGATTATTGGTGTGGTTACCTGTACGATGTCCTTCATCTAAGATCCTGCGATATATTTCAGGGTGTGCGGTAACGTTCTTTCCAATGCAAAAAAATGTGCCTTTGGCATTGTATTGCTTTAGCTGATCAAGCACAAATGGCGTTACTACCGGGTGTGGACCATCGTCAAATGTGAGATACAATATTTTTTCCTTGACGGGCATGTCCCAAACACAACTCGGATAAAGCTTCTTCAGCCACCAGGGTGTTTTTACAAAATACAACATACGATTCCTATCCTCTGCAACAAAAATAATTGAAATTACTGTGCGTAACCGGTAATGTGTACCACTTTCTCCTTGTACTTATACACCTTGCCATTTTTTTTAAGATATTCTGCCTGCGTGGTTTCGTTGGTAAGTATAGGATTGAGGTATTCCTCCACTGTAGAATTTTTTATCACAGGCGTGCTGCCAAACGAAATGGCCTCTTCAATATAGCCATGTAACAATGGTTGCAGCTCACCATAAAACAAATTATTACCACCGTAAATATCACATCCTATTACTTTATCGCCGCTCATACATATAAATCCGGTTACAGAACTATCGGGAGTATTAAACTTTTCGCGAAAGAATTTCATATAAGCATCCTGTTCGGGCGTATATTTTTTATCGTTACGCCGGGCCAGGTACGCCAACGAGGGCGATTTGGTTCCACTACGCTCCTGTTGTGAAAACACTTCCTTCCAAACCAGCACTTGGTTGTTTGTTTGCCCCAGTACTTTTCGCAAGGCCGGATCGGCATAGTTGTTATAGGCAAACTTTTTTTCTTTATCGCTCCACCGGCCTTCTTCCACACACATTACAGGTATGTATTGATCTTTGGGCGAAGGCGGCAGCACGGTATCCTTGGCTACCATCCTATCCTGCCGGCCACCGAGAATAATTTCTCCAGAGCTTATATAAACTGGCTTCGAGCCATTGTTATTAATTCTTAACCAATGTACATTTTCCGTTGCAGCGCTCCCGCGCTCGGTTACTACAGCCGTTCCATTGGCAATGGCCTGGCTTAAAGAAACCATATCCGGCATGGGCCGGCCTAATCCGCCAAAACCCTTTGGCCTAATAGGAATGATCTTTAAATTTTTGTACGTCCAGGCGCTGTCATAATCCACATACAAGTTTTGATACGTCAATTGCGCCGGAAGTATTTTATATATGAACAGGAAAAGGAGCAGCATCCACTTTTTTAACATACGATAAAGATACATGGAAAGGACGCAAGCTGCAAGCTGTAAGCCATAAGCCAAAAGCCAAAAGCCATAAGCCAAAAGCCAATACACCGCAACGCGGCAACCTGGTCAACAGATCAACTGGTTAACAGATCAACTGGTTAACTAGTCAACCCTTCCCTTTCTCAACCCTATCACCCTTCCCCTTATTGCCCTAAACGCCTAACTTTTCGCCCTTG
>CBIMFG010001138.1:0-2435 GCA_966243125.1 uncultured Niastella sp. | reverse complement strand
TGTATCTTTATGGCACTTATATTTGTATACATGATGGTTGCATAAACAACCAATAACCAATTAAATCTATTTGCCAATGAAGATATTAGTTTGCATCAGCAAAACGCCGGATACCACGGCAAAAATAGCTTTCACCGATAACAATACGAAATTTGCGCAGGACAACGTACAATGGATCATTAATCCGTACGACGAATGGTATGCACTGGTTCGCGCTCTTGAACTGAAAGAAAAAGACCCTGCTACAGTATTACACCTGATAAATGTTGGTGGCGCCGATACCGAACCGGTTATTCGCAAAGCCCTGGCCCTTGGCGGCGATGAAGCCATTCGGGTAAACACTACCAGCACCGATAGTTTTTATATTGCTTCGCAAATTGCCGAAGTGGCAAAACAAGGCGGCTACGATCTTATTTTTACCGGTAAAGAAACCATCGACTTCAATGGCTCCTCCATTGGCGGCATGGTGGCCGAACTGCTGGATATGCCCTACGTATCGCTGGCTACAAAATTTGAATTAAACGGCACTACTGCTAATATTACCCGCGAAATTGAAGGGGGTGAAGAATTGTGTGAGGTGAATTTACCTGTGGTAGTTAGCTGCCAGAAAGGAATGGCCGAACAACGCATCCCTAACATGAAAGGGATTATGGGCGCCCGCACAAAACCATTAAAAGTGCTGGAACCCGCCACTGCCGATACGCTTACCACAGTGGCCAGTTTTGAATTACCACCAGCCAAAGCAGGTGTTAAGCTGATCCCTGCCGACAATGCGGCAGAACTGGTGCGCTTACTCCACGAAGAAGCAAAAATTATTTAGTTGTTAAGTTCGATTGCCTTGTCAACTTTTCAACTTGTTAACTTTTCAACTTAAACTACATGTCAGTTTTAATATTCATAGATCAGGCCGATGGCCATGTAAAAAAAGCCTCTTATGAGGTATTAAGCTATGGCGCTAAAGTAGCAGAACAATTAGGCACTACTGCCGAAGGGGTGGTGTTGGGCGCTGTGGCTGCCGATCAATTATCAGCACTGGGCAAATATGGGGTAAAAAAGATACACCATGTGGCCAATGATACCCTTAATCACTTCGATGCACAGGTTTTTACAAATGTAATTGCCCAGGTAGCGCAAGCCGCCGGTTCAAAAGTGATCCTTTTTTCCAACAACGTTGATGGTAAGGCTATCGCCCCAAGGCTGAGTGCCCGCCTTAAAGCCGGACTGGTGCCTGGCGCCGTAAGTTTGCCAGAAACTGCCAATGGATTCACCGTAAAGAAAAACGTTTTTTCAGGTAAGGCTTTTGCAAATCTTACCATCAATTCCGATATAAAGATCATTTCTCTGAACCCCAATTCGTACCAGGTGGTTGAGGGCAGTGGTTCTGCCGAAGTGGCGCCATTTAACGCAACTGTTGATGCGCCAAAAGTTAAAATAAAAGCTGTAAACAAGGCCAGTGGCGAGGTACCATTAAGCGAAGCCGAAGTGGTGGTAAGTGGCGGCCGTGGCTTAAAAGGCCCCGATAACTGGGGACTAATTGAGAACCTGGCACATGCCCTGGGCGCCGCCACAGCCTGCAGCCGCCCTGTAGCCGACGAGCACTGGCGCCCGCATCACGAACATGTTGGACAAACTGGTCTTACTATTGCGCCTAATTTATATATTGCAGTTGGTATTTCGGGCGCCATACAACACCTGGCCGGAGTGAACCGGAGTAAGGTAATTGTTGTTATAAACAAGGACCCCGAAGCCCCCTTCTTTAAAGCGGCCGATTATGGTATTGTGGGTGATGCATTTGAAGTAGTACCCAAAATAACGGAGGCGGTAAAAAAGCTGAAAGGAATGGCATAAATTAACCCGGTATATTCAATGAAATGAGGCTAAATGATTTGGGCTCATTTTTTGAATAAAAACCCTTAGTTTCGTGCTTTCGTTATGAAGAAAATAGAGTTGGAAATAGTTGCCTTATCACACAGCATAACACAAACTCATTCTTATGCTGTGGTGCTAGGAGAAGTAAACGGGTTGCGTCGCCTTCCCATCGTAATTGGTGGTTTTGAGGCGCAGGCGATAGCTGTGGCTTTGGAAAAAATGCATCCAAGTCGTCCGCTTACGCATGACCTGATGAAAAATTTCATGAATGCCTTTAACATTGATCTGCAGGAGATCGTGATCTGCGATCTGCAGGAAGGTATTTTTTATTCGAAACTAATTTGTGTTAGCGAACACGATACTGTTGAAATTGATTCACGAACATCCGATGCGCTGGCCCTGGCCGTGCGCTTCGGGTGTCCTATATATACCTACGATAATATTCTCGAAAGCGCCGGTATTTTGATGGAAGACCCATCGGGCAAGAAAAAACAGCCCCGCGAGGCCGTAGCCGCGGAGTCTGCTGCCGGTACCGACGACTTAAAAACACTGACCGTGGATGAGCT
>CBIMFG010001137.1:0-2436 GCA_966243125.1 uncultured Niastella sp. | reverse complement strand
ATTGAAAGTGTAGAAACCGACCTGGGTGAATATATTCAACAGTTGGATGGCGAGCCACCCTACCATATAGTTACCCCTGCCATGCACAAAAGCCGGGAAGACATTGCTAAACTTTTTGCTGAGAAATTGCATGTAGCCCCAAACTTATCGGCCCAGCAACTGACCCTGGTAGCCCGCGATGTATTGCGCGAAAAATATGTGCAGGCTGAAGTAGGTATTACCGGCGCCAACTTTATACTGGCTGATATTGGCGGTGTGGCGGTAAGTGAAAACGAAGGAAATGCCCGTTTGAGTAACGCGTTCCCCAAAACACACATCGTTATTACCGGTATTGAAAAGGTGATCCCTTCCATGAATGACCTGGCCCTCTTTTGGCCATTGCTGGCAACCTATGGTACCGGTCAACAGATCACTTCTTATAATACCATTATCTCAGGACCAAGACAAGCAGGTGAACCTGATGGCCCCGATGAAATGTATGTAATACTGCTCGATAACGGCCGTACGAACATTCTGGCCAATGAGCGCACCCGCGAAAGCCTCTATTGCATTCGCTGTGGCGCCTGTTTAAACGCCTGCCCAGTGTATAAGAACATTGGCGGCCATGCGTACGAATCAACTTATAGCGGGCCTATTGGCGCGGTAATTACCCCACAATTAAAAGGCCTGGAAGAGTGGAAGCATTTAAGCTATGCCTCCTCCCTGTGTGGTAACTGTACTGAAGTATGCGCTGTTAAGATCAACCTGCATGAAATATTGCTCGAGAACAGGCACGATGCGGTAAAAGAAGGGGATTATAGCTGGGGCGAAAAAGTTGCCTGGAAAGTGTGGAAGCAAGCCACCCTGCACCGGAACATGTACAATATGGGTAACCAGAAGTTGAAGAACTGGATGGTGAATAAAGTATTTAAAGGCTGGACCACCAACCGGGCCGATCTGAACTTTGCCGGCAAGACCTTTAATGAAATGTGGAAGGAGAAAAAAGGTAAGTAGGTATCTACTTAAAAAGATAACTAAAAAGTCAACTATTACAGTTGACTTTTTTATTTTGCAGTTACTGATGCTACTTCTTTACACCCATACCACAACCACGCGGCTGCAATACATTGTTGAGTTTATTGGTAGGGAGTTATTTGATGAAGCCATTACCATCACTACCGATGAGGCATTTTTCAAAGCATCAAAACAACCACGCTTAAACTACTCAGCCCAGGAGTTTTCAAATGATGAGTTCTTTTTGCGCAGCACCCATTTATTGTTTGAAACCGGCATTCATCCGCAGCACTTTGAATGTTTTGAGGTAAACTTTTACAAAGCGTTTTTTGAAACATCGGGCGATTTCCCGTTTGATATATTTGCCGCCTCCTTTTACTTATTGAGCCGGTACGAAGAATACCTGCCACATGCCATAGATGAATATGGCCGTTATGCGCATATTAATTCCCTGGCGCATCGCGAACATTTTTTAACGCAACCATTAGTCAATTACTGGCTGCAAACGTTTAAAAAGGCATTGGAGCACAAGTTCCCTGAATTGGTTTTTAAACCGGCGCAATTCAAATGCTTATTAACGTACGACATTGATATGGCTTGGTCGTACCTGCATAAAGGCTGGCTGCGCACTTTAGGCGGCTTTTACAATTCCATTCGCAAGGGCGAGTGGGCGCGTGTAAAAGACAGATGGCTGGTATTGCGGGGCAAACGGAAAGACCCCTTTGATTGTTTTGAGTGGCTCGATGCCTGGCATTTGTACTGTCGCCTGAAACCTCATTTCTTTTTTCTGGCTGCTAAAAAAACGGGCCGGTACGATAAAAACAATTCCTGCAATGAGAAGCCATTTCGCGACCTGATCACTTATTACGCCAATACCTGGCATTTAGGCGCCCATCCTTCCTGGCAAAGCGGTGATGACGCCGCGTTGTTAAAAGAAGAGCTGGAGTGGCTGGAAGTAGTAGGAGAAAAAAAGATCACCCACAGCCGGCAGCATTATATTCGTTTTTCCATGCCGGTAACCTATCGCCGGTTAATTGAAGCGGGCGTTGAGAAGGATTTTTCCATGGGCTATCCTACTATCAATGGTTTCAGGGCATCTGTATGTTCTCCGTTTTACTGGTACGATCTGCAAAAGGAGCAGGCTACTTCGCTGATCATCTATCCGTTTTGTTTTATGGATGCCAATTCGTTGTTTGAGCAAAAGCAAACTCCGCACCAAACTTACAATGAGCTGATCCAGTATTATGAGCGGGTTAAAGGTTGTAAAGGCGTTTTTATTCCCATTTGGCACAACTTCCTATTAGGCACTGATCCTGCATACGAAGGCTGGCGAAAAATGTTTGAGCTGTTTATGAAAGAAACAGTGTATTGGGACGCTTATAATGATGAAGGATAACTGTTTTTCTCACACCTATTGCCCAAAATAACACGGTTATTGCCAAT
>CBIMFG010001136.1:0-2437 GCA_966243125.1 uncultured Niastella sp. | reverse complement strand
CCGTGGTGCTGTCGTCGGGCGAGTTAATAACCATGCCTGCGAGGTGATCGAGGTGCGCATGTGAAATAAGATAGCCTTTTATGTTTTTCTTCAGCACATCTGCCGAAGTACCTGCTAACAATTTAGCCTTGATGGCTTTTTCAATGCCATAATGCAACGTACCAGCATCAAGACATACATACGCATCGCTGCCTGTTGGAGCAATCATATAAGCCGAGAGATTACTTTCGTCAATTCCGCCTTTTACGCCAAGCGGAATAACCCGGAAGGAAGTTTGGGAAAATGCATGGGTGCAAAAAAGGATGCAGGTGATGAGGGTAACCAGAATAGGCTTCATGGGGTAAAGTTATTCGTTACCCGTCATTATTCTTGAGATTTCTTCGCTATGGGGAATACCCATTTTATTGAGCGTTTTTTGAATCCTGAGCTCAAAATCAGTATGCAATTTCCGCATCTTTAGTATTTCAGTTTGCAGCGCTGATTCCGATGCGGTGACCAATATCTCATAATCTGTAGGAGATCCTTCGCCTGGTTCAATGTAATCGGAAAATTCAATGTGGCCATTGCTTTTTCTTCCTTTGAGCTGCCATTGGGAAGGGCGTAGTCTTCATTTGCGAAACCGTAAGGACTTATTTCGAGGGTGTATATGAGTTGCATTAGTCAATATTTCATCAAGGTTTCCATTCCAATTCTATATATCGTGTACAGTCAAGTGACTTTTCATTAAAATTGTCCAGCAAGATCGCGGCGCCTCCGTTTTTTACATTCTCTTTTACCACTGCATAGCTTTCCTCGGCGCCTATTGGGTCCTGACCAACCAAATCGAATACAATATTATTGGTTCTGGATAAAGTGGCAAATAGCTGTAATCTCCCTCTTGGATTGCCGGGCAATGAATTGACCTTTATTTTTGGGGTGATCCAATGCCATTCATATATCTTCTTGAAATAATGGCTTTCGGGATTCGCGTGTTTTTTTAAATATTCTCCAACTGATACCGGATAAAACATTTGTCTTAATCTGGGTTCAATAAAATGTTCAACGAAGGTCAGTGGTCTATGTACGGTTACGGATGGGTTTACTGTTATTCCCGAAAAAATGTCTTTTAGGTACATACATGTTTCGTAGAAATGTTGTCCGCCGAAAAGACCCATGACAATAATTTCGCCCTCGTTGAGCTCAAATGGTGGGATGTAAAAATTATCGGTTTTAATTCCTTTACTAGCGATTAACATTCCGCTATTATACACTATTCTTTACCAGGTTTCATCAACCTGATTTGCTTTTATCAATTATTTATAAACAAACTAAAATATCTCACCCAAATTTACAAAGAACCCGCGGGAGCCGTTCTGCCCAAAACCATAGTCAATGCACAAATTGGCGCCGGAATGTTTGTTGAGCTTTATGCGGAGGCCCAGGCCATAACCGGGAAAAATGGTATTGTAAGCTGAAGAAATATCGTCGCTAAAATGCTGCAGGTTTATAAATGCCACGCCGCCTATGAGGCCATTATTGGTAATGCCAAACCGGTATTCGGTTTCAAAGTACGTCATGTTTTTACCTCTGTAACGGCCCTGAATATAGCCGCGGCCTGTATTGTAATTATCATCCCAGCCAGTACTGGGCATTAATAAATAAGGCGAGGTGCCGCCCGCTACAAACCATTCCATTAACCAAAATGCTAATACATTCTTTGAATCCCTGGGAAAGTGAACATACTTTCTGGCATCTATCAATACGGAGTGCCAGGTGCTGTCGCTTCCCAATGCTTTGGGGCTGTAGCGATAAGCCACGTTGAAATAAACGCCCTGTTGCGGATTGATCTGGTTAAGCCGGTTATCATACAAAAAGCGCAACACTACGCCTGAGGCGGTTTCTGTGGTACCCAGTTTATTTACCAATTGCTCCTTTAGATCTGCCGATAGCGAATCCGTTGGTCTTATATTCCAAAGTTTATCGAAGTAATAGCCGGCGCCAATATAGAAGTTTTGCGACAAGGCTTTCATCACCGTTTGGTGCACTTTAATGCCTGAAAAATTTATGGTGAAACCCTGGTTGGGATCTGTTTCACCACCAAGGCCATAAATAACAGATGGGTATTTGATAAACCTGAAATCGGTAATGATATTATAGCGGTTGCCTTTTGTCCAGCTGTTTATCTGAAAAGGAATAATAACCTGTTTGTATTGAGAATACGTAACATTGGTACTGATGCTGGAAATTTTGGTATCCATCGCCGTATCGGTATACCAGGCCATATTGCCGCTTATAATGCCTGCGAACCCGGTTTGCAAGGTATAACCAATAGCAGGGACAATGGAGAAATGTTTGCGGGTATCTTTTGTCAATGCTGTATCGGGTTGCATAGGTTGGTGCCGGTTAAAAAGATGGTGCAATACATCGCCCATATCTTTTTCCGGAACTTTGGCACCAT
>CBIMFG010001135.1:0-2440 GCA_966243125.1 uncultured Niastella sp. | reverse complement strand
GATTATAGGTACAATACTGGAATGAATGTTAAAAAAGATAATATTTGGTACAGTGTCTTCGGCAAGGTACAATAAACAAGTATCAACCGAAAGCCCCCTGCGTAATTTATACAAATCTTTATGCTGGAAGAATGATGCCAAAAATAAAGCCAGCCATTGCTGGCCGGCTTATTTATAACCTAATAACCCAATTATTTATAATGCGCCTAGATCGCCGCTTTTTGTCGGGGCGAAATAACTATGTTGTTTTTTACAGACGAGCCAGACAAATCACCCGCCGACGACTTTTTTTCGCTGCGATATTTTGCGAGGTTTATCAACAGTACGCTCAACAGGATCACTGCCAAACCAATAATTTGTAATGAGGTCATGTGTTCACCGGCAAACAATACCCCTAATAAAACCGCTACTACAGGGTTTACATAGGCATAAGTGCTTACCTGTGTGGCCGGGCGTACCTGCAACAACCATACGTAGGCACTAAAACCAGCCAGCGAACCCATGGTAATAAGGTAGAAAAGCGACAACCACGAACCCGTTGTTACGGATTCAAGATGAAAAGTGCTCCATTCATTATTGATAAAACTACCGGGCACAAAAACAACCCCGGCGGCCAGCATTTGCCAGGCTGTGTTTACCGTTGCCGAAGTAGATTTTGAATTGTATTTGGAATATAAGGAACCACCCGCCCAGGCCATAGCGCCAATGATCAACGCGATCAATCCTATTACCTGATAGCCATTACCTGCACCCAATGCTTTGGTAGTTTGTTCGCTGAACAACAGGATCACTCCAATGAAACCAACGATCAAACCTATTACAGTGGGGCGACTGGTGAGGTTTTCCTTCCACTTGGGTTTATCCAACACCACAAACCAAAGGGGCGCCGATGAAACCAATACGGCTACCAGTGAACTGGCGAGTGATGTTTCGGCCCAAATAACAGCGCCGTTACCAATAAACAACATCAGCAAACCACTCACCAGTGCTGGTTTTATGTGTGCCCAGTTAAATAATTTTTCGCCTTTAATAGCACACCAGGCAAGTAACAAGCCACCCGCAATTAAAAAACGGATGGCGCCCAGTATAAACGGCGGAATATGCTCAACAGCGCGTTGAATAAAAAAATAGGTTGAGCCCCAAACCAGGTATACAGTTGCAAAGGCAATTACAACTAATAATGGAGAAGCGCTTTTTTTTACATCACTCATAAGGTTAAGTTTTAGGAATCACCAATTGTTGTTGCTCTTTCACGGTTTCCAGAACGATGGTTGTTTTCGTGCCTGCGATGTTAGGGATGTGTTGAAGCTTGTTACGCATTAACTGCATCAGTGTTGATGAGTCGGCGGTGCGTACCTTTATAAGATAACAATCTTCACCGGCAATGTGATGTACTTCCTGCACCTCAGGTATAGCCGCTAACGCCTGGGCGGTACTACTGCTGCAGGTAAAACCTTCTGACGAGCGGATAAAAATAAACGCCAGCAATTTCTGCTGTATGGAGGCTGGATTAATTTGGGTTGAATAACCCTGAATTACCTTTTTCTGCTCTAACTTTTTTACCCGTTCCAACACTGCCGAAGGCGCCATATTTAACTCGCGGGCAAGATCAGCATTTGAAATGCGGGCATTGGCTTGCATAAGCTCCAGGATTTGCAGATCGGTATTATCTAATACAACATCCATTCCGATGAATTTTCTGTAAAACTAACACATTTCTGAATAATATTCTGCTGGCAAGAATATTTTAAGAAATATATTGTAAATTTGTAGTGTGTTACCGAATATTTATCTGCGACGGATCGTTATTGTTTGAATAACAAATGATTATAAAATAACGGCTGTTAGTATGCACGGAACGGAACAGTAATTTAACCTGCTGAAATATTCGGTTTTGAAGTTTTAAGTTTCAGTAACGGGTTTAGCCATGAAAAAAGTAAAAGTCATCTGTTGCAGGATGACTTTTAATTTATAAAAGATTCCCAAAATGTACCCGTAAATCAATGAGACATACGTTTGTAATAAGTATTTCGTTATATTGAACACTTCTTGAGCCTGATACTATTTCACAGGCTTTTGTAACTTTACCCACTAAATTTGAATATATGTCACTGTTTAATACGAATAAGAATAAAGACAAAAAGAAGGGCACAACTACAACTGGCAATAAAGCACCCATTCCTACCAAAGGAAAAAGCAATACAAAAGGTGCTGGCAAAGCAACACGTGTAGCGGGACGGGCCCAACGTGGTTCATAATGTAATTGTTTCCACAAATTGGTGTTTAAATTGCCCACTTGTTGTGCGTAAAACGCATAAGGTGATATAGTAGAATCTTCTCTCTAATTTGTGAAGAATTACAGGTCAGGAAAATGGCAGTTTAGTGCTTTTCCGGCATAGTTGTTGAAAAACTACTGTATTCGTATAACTTTAAAAGGGAG
>CBIMFG010001134.1:0-2441 GCA_966243125.1 uncultured Niastella sp. | reverse complement strand
ACAGGAAGGGGTTGTCTGTCCAGTCGCGGGCATGAAAAAAGCCATAGGTAATAAACCAATGGGTGCTGGTTTCCACTACAGAATAATAAGCATGCGCATTGGCAGCATAATTACCCGCATTGTTCCAGTTGTTGGTAGCTACCCAGTCATTATCGAAGTTCACCGCACACAGGTAATCACTTTTACCGCTGAGGCTGTACGTACCAGTTTGATCGGTATCCTGATAGTGAATAGGCGCCCAGCGTACCGCCAACTCTGCATGGGTAGCAGTAGCTTCGGTATGTACGGTTCTTTCAGGCGCTTTGGTATCAATAGTTGATTTCTTGCAGGAAGTAAAGGCAAGCACCGCTACCGTTATGGCAGCGAGAGAACGCAAACCAGGTTTCATAGTTTGATAGATTTAATTAAAATGGTTAATGATTGTAATTCAAGGAGTAAACCTGTGCTGCGTACCGGTAGCGCTTAGGCAGGTGCAAGATAAGTATATCGTTATCCCATTAACGTTAGTAAAGGAGGGTTAACAGAAACGTAATGAGGTGAAGGGTGAAGGGAGAAGGGTGAAAGGAGAAGGGAGAAGGTAATTACCGGGTTTCGGGATTCGCCATTATTTAGAACCCTTAAATTTCAACCACCTTCTCCCTTCACCCTTCACCTTTTCACCTTTTCATATGTTAAAAATAAAATTATACAAACAACAGCTTGCATCTGAACGATTTATTTATTAAAATTGCGTCGCAAAACCTTATTCCCCCTTCTCCCCTACAACTCGTGTAATCTTCCCACTGAAAGTGAGTGTACTTTTACGTATGCCTGACTTTCGGTTATCGTTGTTTTCCCCCTAACAGGTAATCCTAAAATGAATGCCAATGCATATCACGAACGATCTTCTTCTCAGATTAAATAATAATGAGCCGGCTGCACATGCTGATCTCTTCAAAGCAACGTTTGCAGACCTAACGGTTTTCGTTTACCGCATGATCGATAATGAAGATGAATCGGAAGATATAGCCATCTCCGCTATTACAAGATTGTTGGGTAAAAAGCTCACCTTCAATGCGGTTGAGCAATTAAAAGCCTACCTCTATATTTCTGCCCGCAACGGCGCCCTCAATTATTTAAGAACGGCACAAAAAGAAGATCCCTTCCGGCGGCAATTGCAGGACGACCTTCCTATTGCAGAAGATCCGGGTATTAATAAGAAATATGAAATGGACCATTTGCGGAAATTGATTGAAGCTGGTTTGGGCAAACTCGAAAAACAATGTGCTGCCGTTATAAGGCTTACTATGCAAAACATGCAACCCGACGAAATAGCTAAAACACTGAATATTAGTCCCAACCAGGTGTATACGCAAAAGTCAAAAGGGATCTCACGGTTACGCGAATACATAGAGCAGAACGGTGGTAAGTACGGCATTCCCGTAGTAATTATCCTATTAATGATACTCTGCAAACTTTATTTTAGATAATTATAAAAAATTGTTTCGTAATTTCTTAATGTTCAGCTTGTGTTTGTTGTTTCATTATATAGAGAAGAAAACAAGCTGATTTTTAGGGGACAGCGAAGAATACCAAATTAAACCTTATTTCAAACAACCTTACAAATCGATTACAATGAAAGCACTATCTGAAAATATTACCCAACTAGCATTTGGGAAAAGCGATGATGTGCCTTTGACCAGCGAAGAACAAAAAATTTGTGAGGAGTGGACCTCGGGCAAAGCCTCAGAACTCATGAAGGTAGATGCTACCGATCCCCGCCTTTTAGAATTCGCAGGGCTCTATGATAAGCTGGAAAACAAAAAACAGGCAGTGTGGGAAAGCATTGAAGCAACGCATTCGTTAACACAGGCTACCCAAATTGAAGCGCCTGTTGTGCAGTTACCAACAGCCAGGATCGGCAAACGCACCTGGATGATTGCTGCAGCCGTTTTATCAGGCAGTATTGTTGGCGTATACGCCCTTTACCAATTTATCAATAACGATAAGAACAGCGTTGCTCCCAAGAGTATACCTGTTGCCAAAAGATCCATTGAACCCGGCAGCACCCGCGCTATATTAACGCTGGCAGACAACAGGCAAATTAACCTGGAGTCGTTACCAGCCGGTGTGGTAGCTTACCAGGGCCAAATGGAGATCAGCAAAGAAAAAGACAACCAGCTCGTATATAAGGTAGCTGACGATCATAAAGCAGGTACCGCAGCATTAAACAACAATTTGACCACACCGTATGGCGGCGAATACAAGGTTACACTGGCCGACGGCTCCATGGTATGGTTAAATGCCGGTTCATCACTGAAGTACCCAACCGCTTTTAAAGGCAACGACCGGGTGGTTGAAATTATTGGCGAAGGTTATTTTGAAGTGGCTGAAGATAAAACAAAGCCCTTTCACGTAATGGCCAATGGTACCGATGTAAGAGTGTTGGGCACCCATTTCAA
>CBIMFG010001133.1:0-2444 GCA_966243125.1 uncultured Niastella sp. | reverse complement strand
GTTGCAGGTTACAAGTTGCAGGTTGCAGGTTACAAGTTGCAGGTTACAAGTTGCAGGGTTATTAAAAACGCTTTCCTGAAACCTGCAACGTGTAACGAATTCTACCAGGTAAAGTCGAGCGGTACATTCACTTTGATACCAAAGTTGCGGCCCATATTGAATACGCCCATCCGGCCGGTAACATTATTTACGGCGGTGTATTTTAACCGGCTTAAATGGTTTTGATAAGCTACATCGCCCAGGTTATAGGCGGTGAAGCGAAGGCTGAACAGCGTTTTTCCTTTGCTTACAAAATCGCCGCCAATACCTGCATTGATCAGCCAGTAATCGGGTGTGGCTGTCTCTGTATCGAAACCGGTAAAGGGATGGGTTTGTTTAAACGTATAATCACTTTCCAGGTCCATTTTCAGGTTGCGCACTTTTTTTCCTTTTGGTAAAAAGGTTACGGCCAGGTCGGTGAACAGCCGGGCTGCAGGAATAAAAGGAATATCTTTTGTGCCATCTACCTCATTGGTAAACTGGGCGCGGGTATACGAAAATGCATTTCTGAAGTGCAACCAATCCAGCGGGTGGGGGTGAATGTCGAGCGCCAGTTCTGCACCATATAAATTAGCATTGTTCTGATCAAAACGATATACGTTCAGCTCATCACCTGAACCGGGATCGGTGAGGATGGAATCTGTTCCTGCACTGCCCTGCATTTTTTCATAAAAGATAAAATTGCTGATGTGATTATAGAACAAACTTGTTTCCAGTGATACGTGTTGCGAGTTCAATTCAAAACCACCATCTACCTGTAAACTTGTTTCTGACTTCAGGTTAGTAGCGCCTACTTCATAGCGGTTGGTGCCTTCATGTGCGCCATTGCTGGCCAGCTCGGCCAGGTTGGGTGCTCTGAAGCCGCGGGCCACATTGAATTTAAGCGTAACCAGGTCGCTGGTGGCATAACTCAATCCTACGCTGCCAGATACATTTGAGAAGTTGCGGGTAAAACCGGTAAACTTAAGTGAGTTGTCTACATCCATCGGTTTGCCTGTTACGTGACGGCTATCGAACCGGATACCACCATTGAGCGAGAGTTTGTTTTTGTGGTATTGGGTGAATACAAAACCGCCAATATCGAACAGGTCATAATCGGGAATGATCACTTCTTCGGCCTCGTTTTTATTGCTTTGCGACATACCGGTAATACCAATGGTTGTTTTCCAGTTTTGGGTTGAAGGCAAATGCCAGCGCAAGGCGTAGTTTACTGTTTGTAAATTGAACCAGGCATCGGGTGTGTTCACTTCATCGGCATTACCAAACTCCTGCCGCTGGTTATGTTGATAGCCAAGGGTAACATCGAGGTTGCTTTTACCTATTGCAAAGTTGTTGTCGGTTGCAATTTTAAAGTGACGGATGTGTTGGTAAGGGATCTGTGGTGTAATGCTTTTGAAATCTTCGTGCGTAGCAATGCCTTCATCGCCGCCAGGCAAAGCTTTAACAAAGGAACCGGTGGCGCTGTCGCGATCGCCTTCTACCATACCTATATGTTGATCAAAATTGCTAACCATTATATGACTATAGCCCCAGGTGCCGGTATAACCCACCATGGCGCCAAAGTTCTTATTATAGAATTTGGAGTTGAACACGCGGCCATCATACTTGTTCTTATAATCTTCTGCGCCTTTGTAAGAACCGTATACATTCCAGCTAAAGCCATTTTTGGTGCCGGCTGCATCGCCATAAAATCCACGCAGTGCATTATTGGTTTGGTATTCGCCCAATACATTCGCGGTAATGTGTCCATCAGCTACAGGCCGCTGTGTAATGATATTGATAACACCGGCCAATGCATCGCTGCCATACATTAATGAGGCGGGGCCTTTCAATACTTCCACGCGTTGAATGCTGTAATCGTCAATTTCAATCCCATGCTCATCTCCCCATTGCTGGCCTTCCTGGCGAACACCATCATTGATGGTAACAACACGGTTGTAACCCAGGCCCCGGATAAATGGTTTTGATATGGCTGGTCCGGTTGACAAACCATTTACACCCGGTACTGTTTTGGCCAGTGCATCAATGGCATTGGTGGCCGATACATTAAAGAGTTGTTCTTTCTTTAATACTTCAACCGGCTGAGGCGATTGTCTGATGCGGGTTGCCGATGAAACGCCGGTTACAGTCACTTCTTCATTTTCAACAACGGCTTCCTTTAATGCAAAGTCTTTTTGTGTTTCACCGTTTACAGTTACTGTTTCTATAACGGTTGAATAACCACGGTAAGTGATCTCAATAAGGTATTTACCGGTATTTAAGTTGGTAATACGGTATTGGCCTTTATCATTTGAGATGGTTCCCTTCTTCAGATCATGTACATAAATGCTGGCGCCGGGTAATGCTTCCCCTGTTTGGGCATCGGTTATTTTTCCGCGGCCGAGGGCATCGTCGGCGACAACATC
>CBIMFG010001132.1:0-2445 GCA_966243125.1 uncultured Niastella sp. | reverse complement strand
ATCAGAAGTTCGCAACAAACCATATACCACCCAGGGCTGGCGGCCCATTTCCGCAGCAAACCAGCCGGTTTGATTGGCTATTTGTGGTCCTAATACAGCCCACACAAAAATGCCCATGAGCCAACGCTTTTCAAACAACTTATTTCTGTAACTCAACCACGATGCATACAGGGTTAGCGCAATCATAAACATGCCAAGCCCTACCATAATATGATAGAACTGAAAAATGGTATTTACCTGAGTGGGCCGTTCTTCCGGTTTAAAGGCATTCAGGCCTTTAACCGGTTTTTTAAAATCAAATTGAGTGAGGAAGGATAAACCACCGGGTATTTTTATACCGGTTACTTTTTGATTTTTTTGATCAACATAGCCGAGTAAGAACATATCGGCCGCAGCGCTGCTATCGTAATGCCCTTCAAGCGCGGCGAGTTTTGCCGGCTGGTGTTTATATACTACATCGGCACTGCTATGTCCCGCTACCAGCTGCAACAGGGAAAAAACAGTGGCGGCAATAAGCGCTATTTTGAACGATCGTTTTGCAATTTCAAGGTGTTTGCCTTTTAAAATATACCAGGCGTTTACACTCAGTACTAAAAAAATGCCGGCCAAAAAGGCGGCTATCCACACATGCATCAGTCGTTGTACGCTCGATGGGTTGAAGACCATGGCCCAAAAATCGGTGATCTCGGCGCGGGCATCCATGCCAGTACCTACAATGTGAAAACCAGCGGGGGTTTGTTGCCAGGAGTTGGCCACTACAATCCAGATGGCGGAGAACATTGATCCCAGGAAGACCATAATAGTGGAGAAGAAGTGCACGCGCGAGCTAACCCGGTTCCAGCCAAAAATAAGTATTCCCAAAAAGCCCGACTCTAACGCAAAAGCAAAAATGCCTTCTGCTGCCAGGGCGCTTCCAAAAATATCACCCACATATTTTGAGTAGGTGGCCCAGTTGGTACCAAACTCAAATTCCATAATAATACCGGTTGCTACACCAATACCAAAAATAAGGGCAAAGATCTTGATCCAGAAACGGGTGATTTGCTCATACATTTTATTGCCCGTTTTCAAATACAATCCTTCAAAAACGACCAGCAATAAACCAAGTCCAATACTTAAAGGCGGGTAGATGTAATGAAAGGCAATAGTAAATGCAAATTGAATGCGTGCTAATATTTCAACGTCCATGGTCGGGCAGTTTTAGTTCATGTTGTATGTATTGCGCTACAATATGACCCAGTAATCGTTGTGCCAACGTTCCTCCCCCAATTGGAGGGGGCCGGGGGGAGGCCAAAAAAAAGCCGACGCTGTGGCATCGGCTTCGTTAGTTATTTCTTCTTAAAAATAGGAACTGTACTGCAAGGTTCACCATACATTATGCTCTTTGCTACCGGCATCAACTTTTTTGTAATGGCCAGGTAGGCAAATTCTCCTATGGGTATATCCCCACAACCTTTCACCACAATCCGTTTATCAACAAACGGAGCAGCATCAATAGCATTGATATTTTGTACAAACAATTGCTGGCGGGCAGCATTTTCATCACCATAAACAACATCCTTTGCAACCGGCTGCAGGTACGAACCTACCAGCATATACGCCCACATGGGAATAATAGCATCGGCAGTACAGGTAACAGCTACTACTTTATTCTGATAAATACTCCAATCGTTGTTTTGCAAGGCAGCACGAAATTCCTTTTCTTTCAAGATCAGCTCCATAAATAAATGGGGCTTCAGGTCAAAGAGCGCAATCTCTTCCGCAGGAAAATAGCTTTCCAGGTCAACAGTGACCAGCTGGCTTTGCGCGACTTTATTTACTATTTCTTCGCTCATATTATTCAATTTCACTAGACTAACACAAAGGTAATACGTAAAGTTGAATATTTAACGACCCCCTCCCCCTGCTGGGGGAGGCCGGAAGGGGGCCTACAAGTTAAAAAGTTAGCGGCACCTTAACTGATTGATATATAAAAGAAACGGGGTTGACCGGTTTAAAACCCTGTCAACCCCGTTAACTTATTAACTTATTAACTAGAAGAACTTAATTCTGTTATCCTTAATGTCAGCAGACTTTTTCATAATGTCCATAACTCTGTAGCCAAACATAGCACCCATTTGTTGTTGCATGGCTTGCTGTTGCGCTTTGGCGTCGAAGTTTGGATTTGCTACTGCACTGATGTTATTAACCTTAATAACAAACACACCAATTTCACCTTTTATAGGAGCAGAAATTTTTGACTGGTACTCTTTGTTGAAAGAAGCACCCAGTACTTTCATTTCATTACCCACATTTGGAATAAAGGTGCTGTTGAAAGTAACGCTGTCGGCGTTGAATACCTGTTGACCGGTAGCCTGCGCGACAGCTTCGAGGGTATTTGCACTGCCAATTTTCTTAACAATGCTTTCAGCCTTTTTCTCGTTACGTACTTTGTATTCAACCAAT
>CBIMFG010001131.1:0-2449 GCA_966243125.1 uncultured Niastella sp. | reverse complement strand
ACATTCTTCCCCAAAAAAGCATCGACGAAGTGCGGGCCGATGTGGAAGCCTGGGGCGAACACCACATTCGTGAAATTGAACTCTTACGCCAGAACGAAGCCTACCGCAAAGAGTTCCTTCAAAACCTGGCCCACGAATTTAAAACGCCCATCTTCGCCATTCAGGGTTATGTAGATACCCTGCTTGGCGGCGCCATGGAAGAGGAAGTTATTGCTAAAAGATTTCTGGAAAACACTTCCAAAAACGTTGACCGCCTGGTGAACCTGATGAACGACCTGGATGAAATCTCCAAACTGGAGCGCGGCGAACAATTACTGGCTAAACAAAACTTTCCTATTCAGGACCTCATAAAAGAGATCTACGACTCCCTTTCTATAAAAACACAGGCAAAAAACATTCGCACCGTAATAAAGAAAGGCTGCGAAGCCCCCATTACCGTTTTTGCCGATAAAGAAAAAGTAAAACAGGTACTTATAAACCTGGTTGAAAACGCCACCAAGTATGGCAAACAAAATGGAAACATTGTAGCCAGCATTTATGATACCGACGATCAGCATGTGCTTATTGAAATAAGCGACGATGGTATTGGTATTGAAGAGGAACACCTGCCCCGCATTTTTGAACGCTTTTATCGCACCGATACGGCGCGCAGCCGGGATAAAGGTGGCACCGGTTTGGGCCTCGCCATTTGCAAACACATTGTTGAAGCACACGGACAAAGCATTCACGTGCGCAGTACGCCCGATGTTGGAACAACTATTGGGTTTACGCTGGAAGCGAAGCGGGACTAATTGTGAGTGGTGAATGGTGAGTAGTGAGTAGTGAGTGGCTCGCGGTATTCGAGACTTCAACATTCGATATTCCACATTCAATATTTTTTCCTCCACCTATACATAAAACCACGTAAAAACCACACATACACCTCACAAAACATGTGTATCCCCCACCTGCAACCGTTTCTTCGAAACAGAATCCAATACCATGAAAATGTTGAAACGGACCTTTCTGCTTCCTGTTATTCTATTATTAGCACACAACAGTAAAGCACAGTGCAGCAGCGCCACCAACTCCCTTTCCTACGATACTACGGTAAACGCATTAGGTAACTCCTTATATTCGTTTACCTTCCCCAGGTTTAACCCAATACTGGGCACATTATCCGAAGTAGCTATTACCACCAACGTTACCCTCGTTTATAACTTTAAATTAGAAAACGGAGAAACAAACCCGGTAACCAATTACCGCGTAAAAGTGTTCCGCGACGATGAAATAAACAGCACGGTTCTGCTTGACCCGTTAACCAGTTCGTTTCAGAAACAATATGGTTTTTATTCCCTGGCAGGTACTGATGGCATTCCCAATTCAGGCCCCGACTTTACCCAGCAGGGACCATTATATGTAATGAATCAAAAGAGCACCACCTACACCGTTTACAATACGGCCGATTTTTTTGGCACCGAACCGGTTCACTTCGATTATACCACCTCTACTTATTCAGCGGCCCAGGGCAGTATAAACAATAACCTGGAAGGATCGGCGCAGGATGCCGTGAATTTTAAGATCACTTACAAGTATTGCCCCCAGGTTATTCTGGCTACAGACATTACCGCGTTTACTACCAATAAAATAAACGATGCCACCATTGATATTAAATGGATCACCCAAAACGAAAAAAACAACCGCTATTATGAAATACAGAAAAGCACTGATGGAAAATCTTTTGGAAGCGTTGCTGAGCTGGTTGCAAAGACCAGTACCCCGCAAACCGGTTCCTATAGCTATTCGTACCCGGTTCAATTAGCCGATAACAATAAAACCCTGTTGTTCAGGCTTAAACAAACCAATGCCGAAGGATCTGTAAAATATTCGGGCGTGCGGGCAGTAAAAATAAAAGCTGTCCCCTATGAACAACTGAAGTTATACCCCAACCCCGCCAAAGGCGCCACCAGTGTTGTTTTCAGCAATACCAAACGCGGCAACTGGGAAGTGAATATTTATAATGTAAACGGTCAGTTATTGAAGCGGTATTCCTTTACCAACGCACTTACGGGAAATATTAACACCGGTAACCAACTGGGCAAAGGCTTGTATCTGGTGCGCATCATCAATAAAACCACTCAGGAAAAGTTTATACAACAGCTAATTTTACAATAAAAAAAGGGCGAAACTTAAAAAAGCTCCGCCGGTCAACATTAAGAAACTGCTACGATTGTTATTTATGTATAACACACAGCAATAAAACGGATACTAAGTTACGAGGCCCATATTAACGCTTTCTTAATCCAGTGTGAACAAATGATTACGTCTATGCCCAGCCTAATAGATTCCTAAACATTGGTTGGTAACAATTCCTTTACATAACGCTAACGGGGGCTTAATGATCGTGTAACACTGGGGTCATACTAATAAGAGAATTTTGATAAACCCAAACTCAATGGAAAAACGCGCA
>CBIMFG010001130.1:0-2449 GCA_966243125.1 uncultured Niastella sp. | reverse complement strand
CCCTCCCGATTATCGGGAGGGCTTTTTGTTTATTTTCAGTGCAAACTAACTACACCCATGACTGCGCGTTTGTACTTATTCCTTTTCCTGATAATCACCCTGCCTCTTTGCACTTTTGCACAAACCATTGAAATGCTCACCAGCGGTCAGGCCGTATCAATAAGAGGACTATGCCCGGTAAACGATCATGTTGTTTGGGTAAGTGGCAGCAAGGGCACCGTTGGCAGATCCCTGGATGGCGGTAAAACCTGGCAATGGATGAGCGTAAAAGGTTTTGAGAAAACAGATTTCCGCGACATTGAGGCTTTCAATGCCAATACAGCTATTATTATGGGCATTGCCGAACCGGCCCATATTTTAAAAACAACGGATGGCGGCGCTACCTGGAAGGTGGTTTTTACAGATTCTACCAAAGGCATGTTCCTGGATGCCATGGATTTTTATGACAACAAACATGGCGTTGTAGTGGGCGACCCCATCGATTCAAAATTCTATATTGCCAAAACCACCAATGGTGGTAATACCTGGACAAAAACACCTGCTGTTATGCAATCAAACGCCGCACCCGGCGAAGGTTGTTTTGCCAGCAGCGGCAGCAATATTTCTTATTTCAGAAATAAGGATTTTTTATTTGTAAGCGGGGGCACTGTAAGCCGGGTACACGACGATGCCGGCGGCCGCTCATTGCCTATAATACAGGGCAAGGAAAGCACCGGCGCCAATTCCATTGCAGTACGTACCGAGGGGCCCCGCATAAGCAATAATTTTATAATTGTGGGCGGCGATTTTACCAATGATAAAGACACCACGCTTAATTGTGTACTTACACACGATGGCGGCCATACCTGGGTGCACCCTGCTACCCCGCCCCACGGGTATCGCAGCAGCATTATATATATTACCAGTAAAAAATTACTGAGTTGCGGCACTTCGGGTGTTGACCTTTCCACCGACAGCGGCCTTACCTGGCGGCTTATTAGCGAAAATGGTTTTCACGTTTGCCGTAAAGCGAAGAAAGGAAAAACAGTTTTCTTAGCAGGGAGTAATGGGAAAATAGCCAGGTTGGTACTATAGTTTCAAGTTCAGCGTTCCAGGTTCAGCGTTCTTAGTTCTGGGTTCTTTGTTCTGGGTTCTTTGTTTTGGGTTCTTTGTTCTGGGTTCTTTGTTCTGGGTTTCCGCGATGCGGTGTATTGCTTGCAGCTTACGGCTTGAAGCTTACAGCTATTTTTTAAACATAAAATATACCGCCAGTAATAAGAACGCAAAGCTTACCAGGTATTTCCAGTGAAAGGGCTCATGTAAATACAGGGTAGCAAACACGGTAAATACCACCAGGGTAATCACCTCCTGGGTCATTTTTAACTGATAGCCGTTAAACCCATTAGTAAATCCATAGCGATTGGCCGGCACCATTAAACAATATTCAAAAAAGGCAATTCCCCAGCTTATTAATATAGCCTTCCATAAGGGCAGTTGTTGCTGTTTTAAATGACCATACCAGGCAATTGTCATAAACACATTAGAGCAGATCAACAAAAGGATTGTACGCATGTTTCAAAAATAAAGATGATCGGCAAATAACTGACTAATAAATTCAGTAAATTGGTTTAAACTAATCAATATGATCTCCAGTAAAATTGAAGCGGCTTTAAACAGGCAGATAGACCTGGAAGGATATTCTTCAATGTACTACCTGGCCATGGGTTCCTGGGCTGAAGTAAAGGGCTACAACGGCGTAGCGCAGTTTTTGTACCATCATTCCGATGAAGAAAGGATGCATATGCTGAAATTATTCCGTTACATCAACGATCGTGGCGGCCACGCTATTGTTCCACCTTTCGCAGCACCTCAAAAAGACTTTCAAAACATCCGGGAGATCTTTGAAATTGTGCATTCACATGAGGTAAAAGTATCAAACGAGATCAATGCACTGGTTGAACTATGCATTCAGGAAAAAGATTATACTACGCATAACTTTTTGCAATGGTATGTTACGGAACAGATAGAAGAGGAAAGCCTCGCCCGCCAAATAATCGACAAACTGAACCTGATTGGGGAAGATAAAGGCGGAATGTACCTGTTAGATCGCGACCTGGCCACTTTAACGGGTCAGCAAGGCGGTAAAGGCGGCGGTCATGGCCACGGACATTGATCCTTCGACTCCGCTCAGGACTTATTATAAAAGAAAAGCCCCAACAATTAACTGTCGGGGCTTTTTAATGTCTTTACAGTATTGTGTGATTTCATGGCTATGTTGGAGAGTTACTGTAAAGTGGGAGCAAAAGTAAACATTTGTTGCTAAAACTTTTTGTGCAAGTTTGTATCCGTGCATATTTAGGCAAAATCCGCGCAGTTTTGGGAGAAATCCGTGCGGTGGAAGTTGAATTATTTCCATAAAGCGGTGTTGGGTACCCTAAAACAAAAACCCACCCCAACAAGTTGGGATGGG
>CBIMFG010001129.1:0-2451 GCA_966243125.1 uncultured Niastella sp. | reverse complement strand
CTCGGCGTTGTATTTGGTTATCCTGTCCAACGCAACAATGTACGATTTATGAATACGTACAAATTTATTCTCCGGTAATTTTTCTTCCATATACCCAATTCGCTGATACGTGATCACACTTTTACCCGGCGTAACTATTTTTACATAGTCCTTGATGCTCTCAATATAAATAATCTCCTTCAGGTATATTTTCACCAGCTCTTTGTTCACCTTAAAATACATGTATGCTTTCTCAAACGCTTCTTCCCGGTTCTCGATGGCTGCAGGTTGTTTCAGAATGTTATACTGATGGTATTTTGAGATCGACTTCAGGAATCGTTCAAACGTTACGGGCTTTACCAGGTAATCGAGCACATCCAGCTCAAACCCTTCTACAGCAAACTCACGATACGCAGTAGTTAAAATGATCCGTGGTCTTTCCTGTAATGATTTTATCAATTCCAACCCATTCATGCGGGGCATTTGAATATCGAGGAACAGGATATTGACCGGATATTTTTGAATAAAAGCAAATGCCTCCAGCGCATTGCCGCACTGGCCGCTTATTTCAAGGTCATCCATTTTTTCAATGTACGATGCCAGCAATTCCCGGGCAGGTGGCTCGTCATCAACTATGAGACATTGTATTTTCACCTCAGCTTTTTTTAATTTTCAGGATGGTTAAAAACGACTGTCCTTCGCTCATATATTTAAACTCATGTCGGTCGGGGTAAATAATCTCCAGGCGCTTTTTTACATTTTCCATACCTATGCCATTGTATACGGCATGGCCGTTACAGGCATTTTCTATGCGGCTGTTTTCGATCTTTACAGTAAGCCAGTCATCTTTTACTGAAAGATCAACGCGGATCCAGCTATTGCCCACATCGTTGCTAACGCCGTGCTTAAAGCTGTTCTCTACTAATGGCAAGATCAGCAACGGCGGTATGGTAAATTGATCAACCGAATCAAAACAATTTACGGCCACATCCAGCCGCTCGCCATAGCGTATCTTCTCCAGTTCAATATAATTATGAATGTACTCCATTTCCTTGCTTACGGGAATGAACTCCTGTCGGCTGTCGTACAACATATAACTTAACAGCGACGATAACCGGTAAATAAGGTCAGAGGTTCTGGGATTGTTTTTTAGCGACAGCGAATAAATATTATTGAGTGTATTGAATATAAAATGCGGCTGTACCTGGTTCTTTAATAATTCCAGTTGCGCAACGGCTTTATCGCGCTGCAGTTCCTGGGCAAGCCGTTGCTGCTCGTACCAGGCACGTAAAAAATAGAACATGGTAAACAGGGCAACGATCAGGTAAATATTTACACCCTCAATCAACAGTTTAGGAAACCACCAGAAAGATGTGGTCTTTAAGCCTTCCGGCCAATAACGGGGATAAGTATAAAAGTAATTAAAGGCCCGGCGCGCAAGTGTAAACGCCACCACACCCACGGCAAACCCAATGCGAAAAGCAACAATTCTCTTTTTTAACAGGAATTTCTTTATCAGTATCTGGATAGTAAACCAGGTAGCCATGCCGCTAATAGGTACAATAACACAGGCATTTATAAAGTAACGGGTATATTCGTTCGACAATGAGGCCTGCCCAAGCCACTCGTACAAAAAGTAAAGCAGCCAAAACAATACAGGTAACTTCACATTGTTTTTATTGTAATTCATGCCCCCGAATTCTTACCTAAATTACCTTATAATCAACAAAATGTGGGGCATTCTTAGACAAACGACGCATTGAAACCACGAACGGCAAAAACCCCGTCTCATCCCGGCTTAGCCGAGACGGGACGGGGTTCCTATATTCAAAGTTCAATTCTTACTTAAGCGCATTGAACAACACCTCAACCGGGTGCAGGGCATGTTTACCGGTGCCATCAAATACCTGGTGGCGACAGCTGGTGCCGGGCGCGGCAATGATCACATCTTCAGGTTGTTTGCGAACCGTTGGGAACAATACCATTTCTCCTATCTTCATAGACAGCTCATAATGTTCTTTCTCAAAACCAAATGAACCCGCCATACCACAACAACCTGATGGTATGGTTTGCACCGTATAGTTTTCCGGCAACGACATCATTTTTACTGATGGAGCTGTTGACGACAAGGCCTTTTGCTGACAATGTCCGTGTAATTGGATCACTCTTTTTTCGCTGGTAAATTGTTCCTTACGAATAGCGCCTTTCTCCATTTCACGGGCTATAAATTCTTCAAAGGTGAATACATTTTTAGAAAGCTGTTGCGCAGCTTCCAGTTGTTCATCAGTAGCCAGATCAATGTATTCATCGCGGAAGGTTAGTATCGCCGATGGTTCAATACCAATCAACGGCGTTTCTTCAGTAACTATCGGGTGTAAAAGCGCAATATTTTTATTGACGATCTCTTTTGCTTTACGCAACAAGCCTTTCGATAACCAGGTTCTGCCACTTTCCAAATGCTGCGGTAACACT
>CBIMFG010001128.1:0-2452 GCA_966243125.1 uncultured Niastella sp. | reverse complement strand
TTAATTGTAGTCCTGCTCACTCCAGGTAACATCTTATTGCATTGAGCCAGTTGGTACTGTCCCATTATTAATTTCTAAAAACAATTGCATGACAATTTCTCATTCACGATCAAAAATACTTTTCATTAGCACATTCCCCCCTGTAAAATGTGGCATAGCCAGTTTCACACAAGACCTTACCACTTCAATTGCTTCAGGGTTAAATGAGGAATTTTCAATTTCTATTTGTGCCCTTGACAAAAAAGACACAAGCCACTCATATCCACTCCCGGTTTCAATGGTTATGGATAGTTATAATTTAACCTCTTGTATTGAAACCGCTGATAAAATCAACCAGGATCCGAACATTGAACTTGTTTGCATTGAACATGAGTTTGGCTTATATGGCGGAAACCTCGGCGAATTTTTATTGGGATTTCTGGCACTGCTAGAAAAACCTTTCCTCATCCGGTTTCACACGGTATTACCAGCTCCTGACGAGCAAAGATTAAAACTGGTTCAGAAAATAGCATTACTGGCCGATAAGATAATCGTAATGACTTCCAACTCTGCCACATTATTGACAGGCGACTATCAGCTGGATCCGGGAAAAATCATAATTATACCACACGGCACTCCCTCAAATAGTATGATCAGTGCTACTGACCTGAAACTAAAATACGATCTTATACATAATCAGGTGCTAACCACTTTTGGCTTATTAAGCCCTAACAAAGGAATAGAAAAGGGCATACTGGCCATGAAGGAGATCAGCAAAAAAATTCCACAGGCTATTTATATTGTTCTGGGCCTAACGCATCCCAACCTGCTGCAGCAGGAAGGTGAACAATACCGTAATTACCTGCAACAATTGATCGACGACAATAACCTCCAGAATAATGTACGGCTGGTGAATGAATATGTAGCAACCCCGATACTAATGGAATATCTGGCATTGACAGACATATACCTGTTCACTTCAAAAGACCCTGATCAGGCAGTAAGCGGTACGTTTATATATGCCATGAGCGCGGGCTGCCCTATCATTTCCAATTCATTCGTTCTGGCGAAAGAAATGCTGGATGAAAATACCGGCATTATCATTGAACCGGGCCAGGAACTGGAATTGGCAAAAAATGCCATCTACCTGCTACAGAATAAGACCGTGAGAATACAAATGGGGCATCATGCGTCTTTAAAAACAAAAGATACCGCCTGGAAAAAAGTTGCCGCAAAACACCTGGAATTGTTTGACAATATTTTACAAAAACCGGTTATTAAAACCGAGTTGACCGACGTATTAATATCCAGATTTTAAATTTTATATTATGGAAACAGAAGACACACTGCTTTTATCCAAACCAGCATTATTTACAAAAGCACAAATGCCGGCTTTGAATTTCAAGCATATCAGTAATTTAACGGATAAAACCGGTATTATTCAGCATGCCGTTTTTTCCATGCCTAATAGAAAAGAGGGCTATTGCATCGACGATAATGCACGCGCATTGCTATTTGCTGTTTGGGCCTGTAAGAACAATAAGAAAGATCAAATTTCTCATGACCTTTTGTTGACTTACCTGAGTTTTATTCATTACATGCAAAGTGAAGATGGATACTTCCGCAACTTTCTGAGTTATACAATGACAGCCACAGAAGACAGGGGGTCAGAGGATTCATTTGGAAGAACCATGATGGCACTTGGGTATTTGATCAACGAAGGCCATTCTCATTTATTGATCAGAACAGCGGAGGGAATATTTATAAAAGCATACCCGCATGTTAGTAAACTTACATCCCTGCGCGGTATTGCCAATACAATTGTAGGCATTTGCCAGTTTATTAAATACCATTATCCCGATGACAGGAAAAGAAATATGGTAATTCATCTTGCCGATAAAATGGTTGACATGTATAAGGAAAGTAAAAGCAACGATTGGCATTGGTTTGAATCCGTTCTTACTTATGACAATGCCATGCTGCCACTTGCCTTATTAAATGCATTTGAAGTAACGCAACAGGACGAATACCTGACGATCGCTTTTGAATCCATGACTTTTCTGGAATCCAAGGTTTTTTATAATGATACACTCAGACCAATTGGGAACTTAGGATGGCATAAACAGGGAGGTCCTCTGGCCCAATTTGATCAGCAGGGCATAGACGTAATGGCGATGGTGCTTTTTTATCAACAGGCGCTCAGGCTTACCGGTGAAGAATTGTACCTGGCCCGCATGTATAAATGCTATCAATGGTTCCTGGGCGATAATGATCTGAGGCTTTCCCTGTACGATTTTTCAACCGGAGGATGCGCAGACGGCCTGCATACCGAAGGAATCAATTTAAACCAGGGTGCAGAGAGTACACTGGCGTACTGGATCTCGCACCTGGTGGTAGCCTCAACTTTATAAGCATGAAAATAGCGGTACTTGCGCCCATAACCTGGAGAACCCCACCTTTACATTACGGTCCA
>CBIMFG010001127.1:0-2453 GCA_966243125.1 uncultured Niastella sp. | reverse complement strand
CATATCACCAATTTCATCGAGGAACAACGTACCGCCCGAAGCCTGTTCAAATTTACCGATGCGTTGTTTTACTGCAGAAGTAAACGAACCTTTTTCATGACCAAACAGTTCGCTTTCTATCAGTTCGCTGGGAATGGCAGCGCAGTTCACTTCCACCAATGGACCGGTAGCGCGGTTGCTTTTTTCGTGCACCCAGCGGGCCACCAGTTCTTTACCTACACCGTTTTCACCAGTTACCAGAATACGGGCATCTGTGGGAGCTACTTTATCAATGGTTTCTTTGATCTTTATAATGGGGGCCGATTCACCGATCATTTCTTCCACCTTGCTCACCTTACGTTTGAGCGATTTGGTTTCGGTAACCAGGTTATTTTTATCCATTGCATTGCGAATGGTGATCAGCAGGCGGTTCAGATCTGGTGGTTTGGAAATATAATCATAGGCGCCTTTCTTCACCGCTTCTACAGCAGTTTCAATAGTACCGTGGCCGCTGATCATGATCACCGGCACATCGGGATTGGCTTCGCGGGCTTTGTCCAGAAATTCAATCCCATCCAGCTTTGGCATTTTGATATCACACAACACTACATCGTACGCTTTCTCTTTAAATTTTTTGAGCCCTTCTTCACCATCGCCCGCTTCTTCGATCTTGTAACCTTCGTAAGAAAGGATCTCGCTCAGGGTTTTACGGATTGCTTTTTCGTCGTCGATAATTAAAATGTTTGACATAGTTGATTTAACAGTCTTTAGCTATGGAAAATTCACTTTTTTTCATCCCAAAAGTCTTCAAATGTAACAATATGAAACGGAACATCCTCATGACAATTATCCTGCCGCTTTTCTCCGTTACCTGCGCAGACAAAACGGCAAATTCCACCATTCCCCTACATACCACACAAAAGTTGCATACGATGCCCGCGGTAGTGAACGAGGTGCCGCTGCCGGCAGGTTTTAAACGCATTAATTACCGCGATGTTTCGTTTGCCACCTGGCTTCGTAAAATTCCGATTAAAAAAGATACCCGGGTTTTCCTGTTTAATGGCCAGCTCAAGAAAAACCAAACGGCCCAATATGCTGTGCTCAATTTGCCCATTGGCAATAAAGACCTGCAACAATGCGCCGATGCGGTAATGCGGTTGCGGGCGCAATACCTGTACGATCAACAACGGTATTCCGAAATTTCATTCAGCGACAACAGTGGTAAAAAGTATACCTGCCCGGGCAAGGTTGATAGTACCCATTTTGAGCGTTATCTGGAACAGGTGTATGGAATGTGTGGAACGGCCTCGCTGGAGAAACAATTACATGCTGTAGGTAAATTTAGTGCCATTCAACCGGGTGATGTTTTAATAAAGGGTGGGTCGCCGGGGCATGCGGTTATGGTAATGGATATGGCCGTGAACAGCAGCGGAAAAACCATTTATTTGCTGGCGCAGAGTTATATGCCGGCGCAGGATATTCACGTATTAAAGAACCCGATGAATGGTGATTTGAGTCCCTGGTACGAAGTAACGGCTGATAACTCTTTCATTTACACGCCGGAATGGTTGTTTAAAACCGGTCAGCTGCGGCGGTGGTAAATACCATTATTTATATATGAGTATTCCATAGTAAAACTACCTTGCAAACTTTAACAATACATATTATTTTGTAGCCACATATCCTTTCGAAAAAAATTATTAATCTAAATCCGTTACTTATGAAGGCATCTGCAGTAGATGTTCAACCCGTCCCGTCGTTAGCGAAAGTAATTACCCGGTTAGTATTATTAGGTGGTTTAATATTAGGAGGCATGGTTGGCCTGCTGACCTTATGCTCTTCCTTTATAAAAATATTTCAGTAGAACTTTTCTATTAGTATCCGAAGCAAGCAATGGCCACGTTAATGCGTGGCTTTTTTATTGGTTGCAGGTTATAAGTTTCAAGTTGCAGGTTGCAGGTAAAAATACATAACCAGCCTGTTGAATAGTAGTTTGCATTCCCCTGTAACTTGTAACCTGAAACCTGTAACCAGCTCCCCCTTTAGGGGTCCGGGGGGTTAAATAAATTCTTCCTGCTGCCGTACCGATAACAATGGAATGTGATTCAGGTACACCAGCCCTTTGGTATGGCTCTTTTGAAAGATATTATGCCAAATGCCATGGCGGGTAGGTATCACCAGCAGCATGTCTATATTTTCTGCTGAAGTAAAATTATCTATGGCTGAAATTACATGGTGAAATTCCGGTTCAAAATAAACCGGGTGTAAATTGGCAAGGCTTTCCTGCAGCACATGTTTGTTATGCAATGCCTCATCAGTAATGGCTTCCTGTGGCGCCACTACATTGATCACATACAACGATGCCCTGGTAAAATTCACCAGTTTATGGATCACCGATACCGGCACCTGCAAATTCTTTCTATAATAATTACAGGCAAAAGCGATCTTATTAATTGGGCGAAATTGCACCTGTG
>CBIMFG010001126.1:0-2457 GCA_966243125.1 uncultured Niastella sp. | reverse complement strand
AAGATTTTTGCAACTGTTTTGCGCGCATTTTCATCAGTAAGGTAATGCGCGTTTGTAGAAGTGGCCGTATAAATACCTTTTCCGGCCGCGTATTTTACCATGTCTAAAAATGCCGGGTTGAGGTACGGTTCTCCCTGAAAATAAAATACCAGGTACAGCAACTCCTTTGAGATCTGGTCAATGGTTTGCCGGAAGAAATCTTTTTGTAACATCCCCGTAGGGCGGGTAAATGCCCGTAAGCCGCTGGGACATTCGGGGCATCGCAAATTGCAAGATGTGGTAGGTTCAAACGAAATAGAGATCGGATATCCCCACTGTACTGGCTTGCCGGTTATTTTGCTAATATAATAGCTGCTTAAAACCTTACCAGCATTCCATGCCCGGCGGGGTGTTAACCTCGATAATAAATTGAAACTATCGTGCCAGTTAATTGCGGGCATAGAAGTGTAAAATTAGGGTTCGTTGGCTTAAAGACAATGTTTTATGTGCCTCAACGTTTAAAAGAGTTAAATTTTTCCACTTCAACAGATTATCTCTTCGCTTTGTTTAGGCGCTCTAATATATTTGTGTACCCTTATGGCAAAAAATAAAAAGGCAGCCATTTTCTGGAGAATAGCCCTTGGCCTAATCGTAGCTGCTACTGTAGTTATGCTGCTATTTCGCGTATATGAATGGTGGCAGGAGCGGCGGGCACATTTTGCCCGGTATGAGGCATTTGGTATAGAAATTCCCACCCGGTACACAATTCATGGCATTGACGTTTCGCGCTACCAGGAAACTATTGACTGGGAAAGCGTAAAATCAATGAATGTGGAAGGATTGAAACTGGGGTTTACTTTTATAAAGGCTACTGAAGGATTGGTTAACGAAGACCGCTATTATAAACGTAATTGGAAAAGAGCCAAAGAGGCCGGTATGGCCCGTGGCGCTTATCATTTTTTTATTGCCACTAAAAATGGCAAGGCCCAGGCTGAACATTTTATAAAAACGGTTGAACTTGGCCCCGGCGATATGCCACCTGTGCTTGATGTGGAAGCTACCTACGGGGTACCTTATAAAAAAGTTCGGGAACGGGTGAAGGAATGGCTGGTTACTGTTGAAAACTACTACGGGGTGCGCCCCATTATATACGCCAATGTTGATTTTTACCAACAGGTGCTGAAAGATGAATTTGATGAATACCCATTATGGGTAGCCCACTACCTGCAAAAAGAAAAGCCCCGCATCTATCGCAACTGGCATTTTTGGCAATACAGCGAACAGGGTCATGTGAATGGCATCTTTTGCCGGGTTGATTTCAATGCCTTCAGCGGCGACTCCTCAGAGTTTAAGCATATGCTGATCAATTAATCTTTTAAGTGCCGCATTTGTACGATTTTGCAGTTGAAATAAGCTTTACTTATGGGTTTAATGGAAGACGATGTTAAGGATTTTCTGAAGCGGATCGTTTGGACGGTTTCTTCGGGATTTTTATGGCTTACCATAACCCTTGGTATTGGCGGCTACAATGGCCTGCTGGTGCCCGAACATGGGCTTAGGGTGAGTAATATTATCTTTTACGTTTGGGGAGTGGGCAGCCTGACTGCGCTGATCTATTTATATGTCCGCATCTGGAGTAAGAAATTCCCGCACGGGTAGCGGTTGAAAGTTTAAGGTATAAGGTTTAAAGTCGTTGCGTTTTGAGACTCGCTATTAGTTTTGAGCTTCGTAATGCGGCAATTACCTTAAACCTTATACTTTATACCTTAAACTTAAAATCGTGTGGCCGGACAGCCAACTTTTTTATCGCGGTTATAAGCGGGTAAACCGGCAATGCGTTTGTACTGATCAATAAACGAACGCACGGTAACGGTTAACGCCATATAATAATAACCATCTTTTACATTTGATCCACCACGGGGTGTTTTGGCGGCAGGATACCCACCAGCGCCTACTTCATTACCCCGGTAAGCCAGGTCAACAGCGGTTTGTCCTTTGGCTGCAAACAAAGCTCCCTGATCGGTATAAGTAGTGCTCACATCATCAATGTAATCGCTGAAGCATTTGCGATAACCGAGTTCCAGCCCCACCCTGATATCTTCACTGATAGCATAAGTAGCACCTACGCCAAGTGGTATATTAAACTGAGTGAGTTTATATTCCTTTTTACCGGGTTCAATGCCCTGGCCTTCGGTGCTTAATGGTTGCAGAAAGGTTTTGGTGCCGTCGGCAGTTTTTGTGAATGGGTTAAAATGATACAAACCCACGCCAGCAAAAATATAGGGCGTCCACCAGGAGTTATTCAGGCTTAAGATATTGTATTGAGCGCCTAACTCTATGTCCCACAATTTGGTTTGAAAATTCAGGTTGCGTGCCTTCATGGAAGTGGTACCTTTTTTATCGTCGGCTTTCAAACCAGTAAGCGTGAAATAGGTACGGGCGGTAAAATGTTCCGACAGGTCGTACATGGCGCCCAGC
>CBIMFG010001125.1:0-2457 GCA_966243125.1 uncultured Niastella sp. | reverse complement strand
GGGCGCCGGAAAGCCTTTATCTACCCTGCAGATCCGCCAGCGGATGTTGGACAAAATGAGCGATACCAGCCGAATTGTTGATAGGTTGGTAAAAAAAGAACTGGTGCAGAAAGTGATCTGCAAAACCGACCGTCGCCTGGTAGATGTTACCATTACCGACACTGGTTTGCAGTTACTTGATAAACTGGATAGTTACAACGAGCAAATGGATGCCATGCTCGGCAACCTTACCGAAGAAGATGCAAAAATGTTAAATCAATTACTTGATAAAATTCGAAGCTCAGAATAGTGTACTTTACAACATCCGTTAATCTTTTAATCCGAACATGAAAAAAGCTATTAGCCTGATGGCAGGGGTCTGTTTGTTGGTATCGTATGTAGTAGCGCAACCCAAATATGAGTTCAGGGCGGCGTGGATAGCTACAGTAGAGAATATTGACTGGCCAACAAGAGGTAATTATAACACAGAGAGCCAGAAAGCAGAGTATATCAATCTGCTTGAAATGCACAAGCGCAATGGCCTGAATGCCGTAATTGTGCAGGTGCGGCCTGCTGCCGATGCCTTTTACCCATCGCAATATGAGCCCTGGAGCCAATGGCTTACGGGCAAACAGGGTAAGGCGCCTGCGCCCTATTACGATCCCCTGGCTTTTATGATTGAAGAGGCGCATAAACGGGGCCTGGAGTTCCACGCCTGGTGCAATCCATATCGGGCCGATTTTGCAATTGGAAAATCATCTATTGCGCCCAACCACATCACTAAAATGCACCCCGAGTGGTTTTTGAGTTATGCCGGCACCCGCTACTTCGATCCAGGAAATAAAGAAGCGCAGCAATATGTAGTAAATATTATCCGCGATATTGTAAGCCGCTATGATGTAGACGCTATTCACTTCGATGATTATTTTTACCCTTATCCCGAAGGAAAGGAGTTTCCCGATAGCGAAAGCTACAAGAAGTATGGCAACGGTTTAAGCCTGGGCGACTGGCGCCGCAGCAATACCGATTCTATTATTCTGAAAATAAGTAACGCCATAAAAGAAGAAAACAGGTTCTGCCGCTTTGGTATTTCACCCTTTGCCATTTGGCGCAATAAAAGTCAGGATCCAGATGGCAGCGCCACCGCCGCATTGACCAATTATGGTGACCTGTATGCCGACATTCTGCTTTGGTTAAAGAACGGTTGGATAGACTATGTAGCCCCTCAACTCTATTTCGAATTTGGACATCCCCGCGCAGATTATGCAGTACTGCTCGACTGGTGGGCCAAACACACCTACGGCCGGCATTGCTACATTGGACTGGGCATTTTTAAGGCAGGCACCAACGCTGCCTGGCGCGATAAGACCCAGCTTCCCCGTCAAATAGCCGCTATGCGCAAATACCCTGAAATTCAGGGCGCTATTTACTTCAGCACCCAGTCGTTTGTAAAAAATCCATTGGGTTGGAACGATAGCCTGCGTTATAATTATTATAAAGAACCGGCCATGATACCGCCTATGCCGTGGATAGATTCGGCCAAGCCGTTGAACCCCGAGGTGTTGTCGATAAAACCGGTTGATACCGCGTTGCGGATAGAAATAGTAAGAAAGGCTTCGGAGAATAAGAACATAAAATGTTACCGCCTGTACGCCTGCTACAATGAGGAATTTAATAACAACAATTTCTACAATTCTCAATTGATAGGTTGCCGTTTCGATGCAGCCGATAGCTGCATTTTTTACGCACCCCTGCGCAACGATAAAAAGTTTGTACGGTTCTACGTTACCTGCCTCGATGATGAGAATAATGAGAGCAAGCCTTACCCCAACTGGCCCATTAAGTTAGAAGCGGTGAAGATGGATAGGATGGGTTGGGTGGTGAATAAGGAGTCGAATGTGGTTACGAAGTGAGTTGCCCGTTTAACCGGTTGATCAGTTGACCAGACATAATTTTGAGGCTCCTTTTTACTAAGGGGCCTTTTTTATTGCCTGATCCTGAGCGCCCTGAGCGCAGTCGAAGCGCCGGAAACTCACCCCTGGTCAACTGGTTAACCGGTCAACCCAACCGGATGACCTACAATCTACAAAGTGGCACAACCCACAATCCCCACAAATCTCTACCTTTGCCCTCACCACAATAAACATTAACAATAAACAAAATTCAATATGCCTGGCTTTGAACTTTTTGGCGCCGATGAACGCAAACATGTAAACGATGTAATGGAAACCGGTATCCTGATGCGATTTGGTTTTGATGGTGCCCGCAAAGGGATTTTTAAAGCAAAAGAACTGGAAGCCGCTATCAGCAAAAAATTTGGTTGTAAGTATACCCACCTCGTATCAAGCGGTACCACTGCCCTTACTACCGTAATGAGTGCGTTGGGAATTGGTTATGGCGATGAAGTGATTATGCCCACCTTTACATTTGTGGCCAGTTTTGAGTGCATCATCAGCGTAGGCGCAGTGCCGGTGCTGG
>CBIMFG010001124.1:0-2460 GCA_966243125.1 uncultured Niastella sp. | reverse complement strand
TATTTTTTTCTGAAAAAAAATCAATCTTTCTTTCCGGGGCGATTTTTAACAAGTGATTGGGTTACTTCTCCTTAAATTGAGTATTAATTAATGGTTACAAAAGCGTGAAAACAGATTCAACCGACGAAAAAGCACTGTTAAAAGGATTGGCACTGAACGACCGGAAGTCCGTTGAGACCATATATAAATTATATTACAATATGGTTCAGGCGTTGATAATCAACAACAACGGTTCCGCCGACGACGCACGGGATATATTCCAGGAAACTGTTATTGTGCTGTACGAAAAAGCTAAAACCGGCTCTTTCGAATTAACCGCCCAGCTTAAAACCTATGTGTACTCGGTTAGCCGGCGGTTGTGGTTAAAAAAACTGCAACAACAGCAGAAATATCTTCCCAACGTTCTGGGGCTCGATGAAACGGTTCCGGTTGAAGAAGATGTGGAGAACCACGGACAGCGCAATTCTGAGTTTCAAACAATGGAAAAAGCTTTAATGCATTTGGGTGAACCCTGTAGAAGTTTGATAGAAGCTTTTTACCTGCAGAAACGAAGCATGACAGATATTGCCAGCCATTTTGGATATACAAACGCTGATAACGCCAAAAATCAGAAGTACAAATGTCTGATGAGGCTTCGGAAATTATTCTTTGCCGAATTTAAAAACAACGACGTGTGATGCAAGATGTACAATTATTAGATGCTATTGAACGATTTCTCCGGGGTGAAATGTCGCCTGAAGAAGTGGCTTCCTTTGAGCAGCTGCGAAAAAGTAATCCTGAAGTGGATGAAAAAGTAGTGGAACACACTATGTTTTTACAACAGATGGATCAGTTTAGCGAGTGGAAGTCTTTTAAATCAACCCTTCACGACGTTCATAATCAACTGCTCGACTCGGGCGAAATTACCGAGGAAGCGCCTAAGGTCACGGTAATACAATTGTGGCGCAAATACAAACGGGTGATGGCTGTAGCCGCCTCCATTGCTGGTATCACTACCCTGCTTATTGCCAGTATGGCCACTTATTACACCCAAAAGAAAACCGCCAGCGATCTGCAACGCTTAAGAGGCGAGTACAAATCAGAAATAACAAAGAAAACCAACGAAGTAATAAACAAGGTACAGGAACGCATTACCAAGGCGCCCGAAAATACGCCTGTGCGTTTTGGTGGTACCGGCTTCCTGATTGATGGTAAAGGTTACATTGCTACCGATGAGCACGTAGTAAACGGTGCTAACAGTGTGGTGGTGCAAAACAGTAAAGGACAGGAATTCAGAACACGTATTATATATACCAATAAAGAAACCGATCTGGCCATTCTGAAAATTCAGGACGATGATTTCAGAAGCGTAGGTCCCCTGCCCTATGGCATCCGTAAAAACGGTACCGACCTGGGCGAACCTTTGTTTATTCTGGGTTTTCCCCGCGAAGAAATTGTTTACAACGAAGGTTATATGAGTGCCAAAACCGGTTATAATGGCGATACCTTATCATTTCAGTTAGGCGTATCTGCTAACCCGGGTAACTCTGGTGGCCCAGTGTTCAACAAAAATGGTGAAGTGGTGGGTGTTATAACTGCCCGTCAAACCCAGGCAGTAGGTGTTGTGTTTGCCGTTTCTTCCAAAAACATCTTCCGCAGCCTGGAAGAGATCAAAAAAGATACTTCCTTTCAGAATATCCGGTTAACACTGAATTCTTCTATTAAGAACTTAGATCGTGTTCAACAGATCAAGCGGATTGAAGAAGGGGTGTTTATGGTGAAATGTTATTAATACAGCTGAAAGCTATAAGCCTTAAGCTGAAAAGCAGCTCAAAGGCGAAAGGTAAAAGCCGAAAGCAATACATAATAAAGAAGAAGCCTCTCGAAAATCGGGAGGCTTCTTCTTTTATGGTGGGACTTCTATCACTTATTTGCGCGATGGCTTTCTGCTTTAGACTTTGGGCTTATGCCTGTATTGGCTTACAGCTTATGGCTTAAAGCTTACAGCTTGCTTTATTTCCACAACTTAGCCGGATACTCACCCGCAGCCACTAATTTCTCCAGATTGGCCTTCACCTCAGGAGCATCTTCTTTGTACGTAACGCCAAACCATTGTGCCGATGTAGGGATCACTTTAATGGAACCCTTACCGGCATTGATGAATTTATCGGCTACGATGGGAATAAAGAACTCTGATTTTATGTTGGTAAGATTTCCTTTATCGCTCAGGAACTCATTAAACAGTTTTTCTGAATAAGAGAAGATAGAAGGATCAAAACACCAGAAGTTCATTGATACCTGTGAATCCCTGGGCAGTTCCTTTGGCTCCTGGTTATCATCAACCAGAATTTTACCATCTTTCTCTGCAATGTTTATGCGCTCAGCAATAGCAACCAGGTCGCCTTTTGCATCGGCACGGCAAACACCACGATTAACTGTACCATTGTCACTTAATGTTTTCAGCAATTCATATCCAATGAT
>CBIMFG010001123.1:0-2464 GCA_966243125.1 uncultured Niastella sp. | reverse complement strand
ATGGTTGCCAATATGGCGACTATAGTGTTTTTGGACAAAGTTCTTTTGGAAACATGTTTTGCTATAGTAACCAAAAGGAGCAATACCGCAAGGTGACCAATAAACAGGAGTATATGGCGCTTGAAGATCCGGCCAGGTCTGTGCAGGAAATATATTGTTGCGATCAGTATGAGATTAGAAGAACGGGTGCGGGGTACCGGGGATGAGAATAATATATTTTCCGCATTTGGCCCAACAAATTCAAAAGGTGAAATTGATGATAGGGCAGAAATTAGTCATAAAGATTATTCCAAAATGTTTTCCTCGATTCTACTGGCAGGATTAACATATCTAACAGATCATCCTAATCAATACTTAGGGATAGATGGATGGGATAATGCAAGGGATAATGCAAGGGGCTATATGTATTATCGGTTTGCGTTACGTTTGTCGAAGCATTTTGGGGTTTGATAATTGTCAATTAAGGCTGAACATTGAATTGCACAGGCTGGCAAGAGAATTGATGCAATAAGTGTATTAATATCTAATTTATGAAAAATATCTTTTTTGCATTAGTGATCGTATTGGCAGCCATTGGGGCATGTAATCCACCACAATCTACTACTGGTAATACTTCTGATAGTACTGGTGTGAACAGTAATTCCCGTGATACCAGCGCATCAATGCGAAGTGATACCAGTGGGGCGCCGCAAAGAGATACCAGTATGTCACCGCGAAAAGACACCAGTATGCATAAATAGTGCAATAAGATCCAATACTTCATCAAAGTTTGTTTCCAGCAGCATATGCGAGCCATCTATAATATGGATCTGCGCATTGGGTAAATCCCTTTTGTAACATGGAGCTTCATTCATACTAAAATAGGGATCATATTTTCCCCAGATAACCAGGGCCTGAGGCTGATGTTTGCGGAAGTATTGCTGAAAAGCTGAAAACATTTCAATATTGCTTTTGTAAGTACAGTTCAGCTCAAACTGCATATCAAAATTGCCGGGTCTGCTCATGCGCTCCCAGTCAAGCAGCCAGGTTTCAGGACTAACACGTGGGAGGAGTACGTGGGGCACTCCGGAAGTGTACTGCAACTTAGTTCCATCCTTACTCAAAAACGCATACACCTTTTTCTTTTTTTCTTCAGTAGGATGCTCCCAGTAATCTCTTGTTTCATCCCATATTCCATCAATGCCTTCCACATAGGCGTTGCCGTTTTGAACAATGATCCGCTCTATTTTTCAGGGTGGTTTACGCATATCCGCAGCCCAATAGGGCAACCATAATCATGGAGATAGATGGTGAATGTTTTTAGACCTATTTCATCAGTAAACCTGTTAATGTATGCAGAGATATTTTCAAAGGAATATTCGAAGTCGTTCTTATCAGGGAAGGCACTGAACCCAAAGCCCGGGTAATCTGGCGCAATAAGGTGAAACTTATCAGCCAGTACAACCATTAAGTTTTTAAACATTACAGAGGAGGTTGGAAACCCATGTAAGAGTAAGATAGATGGGTTTTTTCTATCGCCGGCCTCCCGGTAAAAAATGTCGATGCCGTCAACTTTAACTGACTTGTTAAAAATTTGTCTGCTCATTAGTAGGGGTAGTTCAAATTTTGTACCGTACAGCTCCTTTACTATGGACATAATAATTTGATGGAAATTCAGCAGTTTAAATATGGCGTAATTGTAAATGCGATTAAATTTTGATAAATACAGTTGTATAACGTATATGATTGATCTTTTTTATAAAAAATAATAGTAACTTCAAGTAGTTCTTAATTAATAATCCAGTCCCTTTATTTGATAATTGTAATAGAATTGATAACCTTATAAAAATGTATTTATGTTTAAAAACAAAGGGTTATTTATGGGAGATTACACGAATAAAGATCCCGAAGATTGGAAGACAGGAAATGATCCGGTAACTGAAAAACAAAGGAATGCATTAAAAGCTATATCAAGAAAAACCGGAATTAAGTTTGATATTGATTCTATGACTAAAGCCGAAGCATCTAAGGCTATAGAGGGTCATAGCTCCAAAGGGGGTGGAATCTGATTTTGGTTTAGTACTATGCAAATGTTGCTCATAATTTTATCTCCCCTTCAAATCGTTAGATCTGAAGGGGATTTAACTCTACAACTCCCCATCCCATTCACCATAAAACTGCTTCAAATAACTTTCCATAAAAGTATGCCGCTGTAAAGCCATTTGCTTTCCGGTGGTGGTATTCATTCTATCCTTCAACAGCAACAGCTTTTCATAAAAGTGATTGATGGTAGGGGCGCTGTTGTGCTTGTATTCCTCTTTGCTCATGTTTAAGTTAGGTGACACCGCAGGGTCGTAAAGTAACCGGTTTTTAAATCCACCATAACTGAATGCGCGGGCTATACCAATGGCGCCTATGGCATCTAACCGGTCGGCATCCTGTACAATATCCAATTCTTTTGATTTAAATGGTTGCTGATGATTAC
>CBIMFG010001122.1:0-2467 GCA_966243125.1 uncultured Niastella sp. | reverse complement strand
ACCTGCTCCGGAAGATGGCGCCAACAGAGGCTGGTTCCATTATGCCAATCGCGGTAAATTTCAACCCGGTGATGCTAAAATAGATCTGTGGCCCGATGTAAAGGAATATAAGAAAACGTATAAAACGCCTTTTCAGCATGCCGATAGCAGCACGGCCTATGTGTTCAGCTCTTATGATGCCAGCAGTGTTGACCTGCATTTTAAATGGATGCAGCAGTATGGACTGGATGGTGTATTTGTACAACGGTTTGTAACCAATATAAAAAGCCCCAACAGTCTGCACCATAATAATACCGTATTAAGCCATGCATTAAACTCCGCTGAAAAACACCATCGTGCTATTGCGGTCATGTATGATTTCAGTGGCATGAAACCCGGCGATGAAGAAATGGTGATGAACGACTGGAAACGCCTGGTAGACAGCCTGCGGTTAACCACCCGTGGTAATAAACAAAGCTATTTATACCACAACGGAAAACCGCTGGTAGCTTTATGGGGTGTTGGTTTTAACGATCACCGCGCATATGGTTTGAAGGAAGTAGAAAAGATAGTTGACTTTTTAAAGAACGATAAGGAGTATGGCGGCTGTTCCATTCTGTTAGGCGTTCCCACTTACTGGCGCGAGCTGGGCCGGGATACGGAAAAAGATTCCGCCCTGCATACCTTGCTGCAACAAATAGATATTATACATCCCTGGTTTGTGGGCCGGTATAATGAAGCAAGCTATTCGTCATTTCCCCAATTGATCAAAGACGACATTGCCTGGTGCCAACAGCATCACGTAGATTATGTGCCCACCGTTTTTCCCGGGTTCAGCTGGCACAACATGTATAATCAAAGTCCCATGAACCAAACGCCGCGCAACAAGGGACAGTTTTACTGGAAACAAATTACAGGAGCAATTCAGAGTGGTGCCGATATGTTGTATGTAGCCATGTTTGATGAGGTAGATGAAGGCACCGCTATTTTTAAAATATCTAAAAATCCGCCCGTGGGGCTCAGCAATTTTGTGTCGTTTGAGCAGGAAATACCTGAGGATTATTATTTATATCTCACTGGTATGGCGGCCAAAATGCTCAGGAAACAAATACCCTTACAGGTAACGGCCCCCAAACCTTAAAAAGCCTATATTCAGTGATATGAAAATGAAAACGATTCAATGCTTGTTAGTATTGGTGTGTTGTGCCTTCAACTACCAGCCGCCGGTAAAATTTCCTTACCAAAACGCCTCCCTGCCTGTTGACGCAAGAGTAAACGATTTGCTGGGCAGAATGACCCTTGAAGAAAAGATCATGCAGCTGGATATGTTTTGGGGTAAAGAAATAACCGATATGAAAGGCGCCCACGAGGCCACTGTATATTCAGAAGATTCTGTAGCAAAATACATTGGTAAAACCGGCATAGGTTCGGTGCACGATTTTTATCCCGTTACAGCAGCGGTGGCCAACAAGATCCAGGAGTATGCCATGAAAAACACCAGACTGGGCATTCCTGTTTTGTTTATTGAAGAAGGGTTGCATGGCTATGAAAAATTTGGCAGCACCTCCTTTCCTACGCCTATTGCCATGTCATCGGCCTTTGATCCGGCGCTGGTGCATAAGATAGGTCATGCCGTTGCAACGGAAAGCCGGGCGCATGGTATTGACATGATCTTAGGCCCCGTACTTTGTTTGCCGCGCGATGCACGCTGGGGCCGGGTAGAAGAAACCTATGGCGAAGATCCTTACCTGGATGCCGCCAATGGCGTGGCCATTATAAAAGGCATGCAGGGCAACGACCTCAGCAAACCTGATGCCGTAATAGCAGAACCCAAACACTTTGCCGTACATGGTATTCCCGAAGCCGGCAGCAATACGGCGCCGGTTAATATTGGCGAACGCGAAGCCCGTTCTTCTTTCTTATATGTATTTGAAAAAGCCATTCGCGAAGGCGGCGCTATGGGTATGATGGCGGCGTATAGTGAAATTGATGGCATTCCCTGTGTTGATAATAAATGGTTGCTAACAGATGTGTTGCGCAACGAGTGGGGCTTTAAAGGATTTGTATTGTCTGATCTGGGCGCCATCAGAATGAGCCTCGAAAACCATACCATTGCCGGCAGTATTCCTGATGCATTGGCGCAAACCTTCAAGGCCGGCATGAACATGCAGTTCTATGATTTTGGCCACGATGTTTTTCTGAACGCCATGAAGCAGGCGGTAAATAATAAATTATTACCAGTAGAAGTATTGAACAGGGCCGTGCGTGAAGTGTTGCGGGTAAAGTTTTTATTGGGGCTGTTTGATAAACCTTATACTGATACTTCATTAGTAAATAAGGTGTTTCATTCGCAGGCGCACCAGGACCTGGCCTTACAGGCTGCACAGGAAAGCATTTGCCTGCTGAAGAATGAAAATGGATTATTACCCCTTAAGTCAGGCGTTCGTTCCGTAGCCGTTATTGTCGAGCTGTCCACCAGCACTTACCT
>CBIMFG010001121.1:0-2468 GCA_966243125.1 uncultured Niastella sp. | reverse complement strand
CTTTCCCAAAAGCCGTATGCTTTGCTTCCTCAACAAAAGAATGCATGAGCGTATTTTGGCAGGCTATAGGATCGGCCAGCATACCCGCAACGCGTTTATACTTTATTTTGATAAAAGACGATAGAAGGGAATCTACTAATTTCAAGGGTTTCAGGAGTTTAAGGGTGATCCGATTCCGCAAAGGTAGGAAGGTTTTTACTATCTTTAGCGCTCAAAAACAACCCGGCCAACCACTATGCACGCACCGCTTTTACAGGAATTTAGAAAGCATATCAAACTGACCTCTGAAGAAGAAGAACTGATCGTTGCCTCATTCCGGTATAAGAAAGTAAAGCGGAACCAGCTCTTGGTTCAGCCACCTGATGTGGCCCTCTACGAACACTATGTGATCAGTGGCTGCCTGGTTGAATATTACATCAACGATGAAGGCATTCAGCATAACCTGGTTTTTGCCCCCGAAGGCTGGTGGACGACCGATTTACGTAGCTATTGTACAGGGGTTGAATCGAGGTATCATATTGAAGCGCTGGAAGACACCGAATTGTTAATAGTTTCTAAAGATTCGTTGGAGAAACTGTTTAATAAGATCCCGTTACTGAATAATTACTTCCGCATCCTGTATCAGAATGCTATTATTGGGTTGGAAGAACGGGTGCTGAACGTGCTAAGCACCAAAGTAGAGGAACGATATCTCCGGTTCCAAAAGAAATATCCGCAGTTGCAGAACCGTTTACCACAATACGTGATCGCCTCTTATCTGGGCGTAACACCTGAGTTTTTCAGTCGCATGAAATCAAAGATCCATAAATCTTAAACTAGATCAATTTCATTTCTTAAGGTAGTACATTGGGCGGTGGGCCGCTATTTGCCAACTTTGTTCTCGTAAAAAATAAACAAATGAGAACATTAATTTCAAAGCTCACAGCTACCGACCCTACATTAACTCCCCTTATTTTAAGACTTGTATTTGCAATCGTTATATGGCCGCATGGCGCCCAGTTGTTATTGGGTTGCTTTGGCGGATATGGCTTCACCGGTACCATGCAATATTTTACCACACAGGCAGGGTTACCTGCTCCTATTGCCTTCCTGGTAATTATGCTTGAATTTTTTGGTAGTTTATTTATCCTGCTGGGATTGTTTACCCGGTTCTTTGCAGCAGCCTCTGTTATCCTGTTCCTGGGAATGATTGTTACCGTGCACCAGCAAAACGGGTTTTTTATGAACTGGTATGGCAGTGCAAAAGGCGAGGGTTTTGAATACCACCTGTTGGTAATTGGCATCCTGCTCACATTGATCATCTCCGGTGCAGGTAAAGCAAGTGCAGATGCCCTGATCTATAACAAAACCAATAACGTTAAATAATAATAGCATGTCAAACTTAAAATATTCTCCGATCATAAAGATCGCTGAGATAAAAAGAGATAGTTTCTCCGCTTTTCAGGCCCGGCATCATGCCTTTGGTGAGTTGATGAGTCCGATAACAGGGTTTGATCATTTCCGGATGAACAAAGACGTTTTTGGCGCCCACCACCACGTTCATATGTCGGCCCTTAGTTACCTGTTTGAAGATTCAGTGGCTTATCACAATACCGACTCTATGGGAACTGACCTCATCATCACTCCCGGTAGTTTATTATGGACCTGGGCCGGCAGCGGGGTAGTGCATCATGAAGTGCCTACGGTTGAAGGTGCAGCCGTACATGGACTGCAGTTGTTCCTGGATATTCCTGATGCTACCAGAACGTTGCCACCTAAAAGCGTTTACATTCCTGTTGAAAAAATGCCGGTGGTATCAGTTGATGGTTCAACCGTTAAAGTGGTGATGGGTTCAGCCGGCGATGCTATCAATGCAGTACAAACGCCGGAGCCGGTAACCCTGCTGGATATTCAATTGTTATCAGGAAATAGTACTGACTATTCGTTGCCTGCGGGCTGGAATGGAACGGTCTATCTACTTTCAGGTTCTGTTGCCATAAACAACATAAAACTGAACAGCAATGAAGCGGTGGCTTTTGGCGCTGCTGCAACCGAAGAAAAAATAATTGTTACTGCTGATGCAAACAGCCGTTTTCTCCTGATCAGCGGTGCGCCTATTGTACACGCGTACTAATATTACAAGGTATTATCATTTAATATAGTTCAATACATGGGCGGCCACTTTATCGGCTTTGTCGTCAAAATGATGGCCGCCCCCTTCCGTTATCACCACATGATTTTTTGTGGTAAGGGTTTGAACCGGAAACTGGTCTTTTTCTGTTCCCAATATAAATAAGATTGGCTTTGTAATTTTATTCACTTCATTAACCACACTATAAGCATCGCGGCTAGCCATGCCGATCATTTCTGTTAAATGAACTTCAAAATCGGTACTGGTATAAGGAAGCATCAAAACAAGACGGGTTACCTTTTGGGTAAAAGGCCTGCCTGCATAATTGTATAAAAATGGTGTTACGTCCGACCCAAAG
>CBIMFG010001120.1:0-2470 GCA_966243125.1 uncultured Niastella sp. | reverse complement strand
CAACATAGTCAATAACGGATCAACTGGAAACTCCTGCATTTTTTTCATAGTTACCAGCTTGGTATTCTTATCGAAGATGGCCATAAAGATGCCGGTTACATAGCTGTTGTACTTGTTCTTGTACAAACCCATCATGGTAATGTTTCCATCTGTATTAAACTGCAGTGATACATCGTGCACAAATTTTCCCTGAAAATCGAGCGTATGCTCACGTGGCTTGGCATCGTTTTTACCGTAAATGAAAAATTTATACTTATAGGAAGGAACATTTTCTCCATTTTCTCTTACTTTTTCCCGGCTCACTTCTTTGTCGTAATGCTTGCACATTACATATACTTCCGCTTCGTTTGATACCCTGAATTCATCTACTACAACAAATTTATCAGGATAAGGCAAGGTGACCATTTTCTCCCACACCTTGTTCATTTTATTATCCCAAACACTGATGAAGTATTTTTCATTTTCATTTTTATTGTAAGGCGCATTTGCCATCACCATTACGTAGTTATTATCGGGAGAAGCCATTATACTAATAGTGGCCTGCTTCTTTTTACTGATAGCATCAAACTTGCCCAGCTCCTTAGAACTAACAACGCCCAGGGTTGTTTGATCTATTTGTGTAGCCTGTATTGAAGTAAATTTATCATCCCTGTCGAATTGTTGGGTAAACATTACAATGTTACCGTTCAGGTTCACTATATTATTAAACTTGATCCCTTTTTCGCTGGCGAACAGTTCCTTTTCAGTGATCTGGTTCAGCTTTTCATCAAAGCGGGATAATACCGGTGTTACATTCCCGCGCTGGTAAGCAAAACCAAGGGAAATAACATCGGTCCCTGGTCCATTCAACAGGGTAGCCAGGCTGGGCATCAACCTCGATTTCTTTTCAATATCACCCCAGGTAAGCTTTCCCGTTTTTTGCGCATAGGGCTGCAGGTAAAATAAAATAGCGGAAGAAAACAATAAAAGTTTCTTTAACACGATCATAAGAGTTTAATTATAAAAAATTGTCTAAAACCCAACAAAATGCCCAAACCCTTTCTGGTAGTAGTTCTTTTCATGATCACCGGCGCCGTAACCTATGCGCAAAATGACCGCGAAGGTAAACAACGAGATACTTCCATAATTATTTTCTCCGAATCGCCCCGACAAGGAAAAAGCGCAAAGAAACATATTGCTGGTGATAATAACATCATTAAAATAGCTCCACTTGGTTTCATAAAAGGTAGTGTTCCCATTTATTACGAACGAAGAATAGCCGATTTCTTTAGCATTCAGGCGGGAGTAGGCGTTACTACGCGCAACTATATTCGCGGCCTTACGCACAATGCGCTGGGCACCAATGATGAGAACAATGACCACCTGGATTATATCTGGAAGGATGGGTATACCGGCGATAATTATACCGACGAGGACGAACTGTTTGATTTCACTTACCGCACCGCCAAACCTGGATATATGATCTCCTTGCAGCCCCGCATTTATTTTACCAGCGATGCACCTGATGGCGGTTTTCTGGCCGTATCTTTTGATAGTTATAAATACAACTTCGAATCGCAAACGCTTACAGGCGACGGCACTTCAAACCGTGGCAAGAATACTATAAAGGAATATGAAAAGCTGAACGATATTATGGTGCTTTTTGGCGCCCAGTGGTTATATGACCGTATCACTGTGGAATACACCACCGGTATTGGTTTGCGCAATATAAAAGGTGAAAAATATGCCACGGCTTATGATAACAATGGAAAGTATATCGATGGCTTGGCCACCTACAAAAAATCAACACTCAATTTTGAATTAAGTATAAAAGTGGGCTTCCATTTTTAAGCCAACAATGCCGTATTAAGCCCTTCCCGACGCGTTGGGAGGGGCTTTTTTATTTTTAATTGATTATATTTGCAGAAATAGTTTTTGTTATTAACAACAAGATCTGCATATCACACTTTCTTCATTATAACCTCGATTTTCTGAATCATCGAGGATAATTACTACGCTCCCGGCCTTGCCGGGAAGTTAAAGGCATGTCCCTATGCCTGTTGATCAACCTCTTACGATAAATTTTATTGGTTTCATCGCTTATTTATAATTTATTATTTCACCTGTTTATGGTTTCTACTTTATCAGAAAAAACGAAGCATTACCTCGATCTGGAAGAACAATACGGCGCGCACAATTATCATCCGTTGCCAGTGGTTTTAGAAAAAGGAGAAGGGGTGTATGTATGGGATGTTGATGGCAAGCGCTATTATGATTTTTTGAGTGGTTATTCAGCCGTTAACCAGGGGCATTGCCATCCAAAGATCATTGCGGCCTTTATGTTACAGGCGCAACAACTCACACTTACTTCCAGAGCATTTTATAACAACGCACTGGGCGAATATTCCGAATTCATTACCAAATACTTCGGCTATGATAAAGTGCTGCCCATGAACACAGGCGTTGAAGCCGTTGAAACTGCCATCAAATT
>CBIMFG010001119.1:0-2471 GCA_966243125.1 uncultured Niastella sp. | reverse complement strand
GTTCACTCGGTATTAATGGCGCCATCCTTTTCACCACTAAAAAGGGGAGAAAAGGAAAACTGGCTGTAGAAGTGAATTCTTCTACCATGTTTCAAACCGGTTTTACCAAAGTACCTAAAGTGCAAACGACTTATGGCGATGGCGATGCAGGCAAGTATGCTTATGTAGATGGATCAGGTAACGGTACAGAAGGCGGTGGCTGGATCTGGGGACCCAAACTGGACCAGAAAGATCCCTCTACGCCCAGTGGTTATTATGAAACTACGCAGTACAACAGCCCTGTTGATCCGGCTACCGGCAAACTGGTGCCGCTTCCTTTTATCTCCAGAGGGAAAGACAATATCAAAAACTTCTTCCGTACCGGTATCTTATCAACCAATAGTGTATCCGCATCCGTGGGCGGCGAAAAAGGTTCTTTCAGAATGTCGGCTTCCCATATAGCGCAAAAAGGCGTGGTGCCCAATACAGGCGTTAACAATTCGTCCTTCTCTGTTGGCGGTATCTATGCGCTTACCGACAAGTTCAGTGTAGATGCAAAACTGACTTACAACCGCGAGTACAGTGATAACTATCCTACCGTTGGTTATGGACCGCCCAACATTTTATACAACCTGTTGCTGTGGATTGGTCCCGATATAGATATCAGAGACCTGAAAGATTATTGGGTGAAAGGAAAAGAAGGCTTACAGCAAAAGAACTACAACCTGAGCTGGTACAATAACCCTTATTTTGTAGTGAATCAGTTGTTGAACGAATACAAAAGGAACAACACTTTTGGACAAACGACTTTCGACTACCAGATCACTAAAGACCTTTCTGCCAAATTGCGCACCGGCATCAACCAGTTCTCTACAGATAAAGAACTCAGAGAGCCTTATAGCTATATAGCATATGATTATATTTCAAAAGGGAATTTCCAGGTTACAAACAGTAACTACTTTGATATAAACACAGATCTTATTTTAAATTATAAGCACCGGTTCAGTAAAGACCTCAGTGTGAATGTAACGGCCGGTGTTGCCAATAACTATAGAAATGAGAAGCAGGTGTATACTTCTACAGATGGATTAACGATACCCGGGTATTACAACATGAGCAATTCCATTAACCCGGTTGTTTCTTCCAATTATTTGAGAGAACGCAGAACAGCCAGTGAGTACGCCATGGCAGATATTGAAGCATTCCGTTTTTTGTACCTGAACTTTACCGGCCGGTACGATAAAACCTCCACACTGCCGCTAAATAATAATGGATTCTTCTATCCTTCAGCAGGCATTTCAGCCGTGTTGTCGGATGTGTTACAACTGCCACAACCCATATCCTTCTTAAAAGCAAGAGCCAGCTGGGCCAAAGTGAATACCGGCTTTATTGGCAATGGAAACGATCCTTATTCACATTTAACAACGTATACCATTGGCGACAAATGGAACAATGTACCTTCCCTGAACTGGTCAGATACGGCTAAATCACCTAACCTGAAACCCTCATCCGTATTATCGGGTGAATATGGTATTTCGGCAGGATTGCTCAAAAACAGGATCAACGTAGATGTAACCTGGTTCAGAAGTGAAGATGGCAACAACATTATACCAGTGCCTGCATCGCAGGCAAGCGGATATGGTTACATGCTCAAGAATGCCAACGTGTATGTAAGAAAAGGATGGGAATTCTTTGTAAGCGGTTCACCAGTAAAAACAAAAGACCTCACCTGGATGACCGGCATTAATTTCAGTAGTGTGCACCGCTGGTTAAAAGACGCTACCGATAATGTGGATGGATACGACAACAACAACATCAAAGAAGGCAGCAGAACGGATAAGATCTTTATTTCGCAATCACGCACGCCCGATGGCCAGGCCATTTATAATGCCAACGGTATGCAGGCCACTGATCCTTATAAACAGTTTTTTGGCTACAGCGATGCCAACTGGATCTATGGCTGGCAAAACACGGTTGCTTACAAAAATTTCGCATTAAACATTTCGGTGGATGGCCGTTTAGGCGGTTTGATCTATTCTACTACCAATCAAAAAATGTGGTGGGGTGGAACTGCGCCTGGTACAGTGAACCAGTATCGTGATGATGCCAATGCAGGCAAAGCCACCTATGTAGGCCCCGGTGTGGTAGTGGAGTCAGGCCAGGTAGATTACGACGCGCATGGCAATATCATTTCCGATACAAGAAAATATGCGCCCAATACCAAAGCAGTGAACTATATCGGCTTTATGCAAACGACAAGCGGCGACATGCTGAACAACTACCATTACTACAAAGGCACTTATTTGAAGATGCGCGAGCTGTCATTAACCTATACGCTGCCCGCCAAATTGATAAAAGGTGTATTTAATTCAGCATCGGTTTCATTCATTGGCAACAATTTATTCCTGTTGGCCAAAATGCCTAACGTTGATCCGGATGCGGAAAGCGATAACCTGCAAACACCTTCTATGCGCAGCATGGGTGTGAACATC
>CBIMFG010001118.1:0-2473 GCA_966243125.1 uncultured Niastella sp. | reverse complement strand
CCCCTTTTGACTGAATGCCCATGCCCGGTGAAAAGATCTGTTGTACTATCTGCAGGTTTACCTGTTGTAAACCCGGTGCACGAAAACCAGTTGATAACGAGGAGCGCACCGACAATTTATCACCCAGGATCTTTTTTCTGCCACTCACCTTCCATACAAAAGCGCCGCCAAAATCATTGTAATATTCCTGCCGGGCCGTAGCATTCAACAGCATAGATTTTGACACATCGTAACTTACATCCAAATAACCACCCATATTAAACCGGTTCGATGTACTGGCGTTGCTGTTAGCAATGCCGGAAAATGAAACCGGCCCCATGCCTGCACTGGAAGCTTTGTCGCCGGCCATAATAATAAAGGTTTCGTGCCTGAACTCAGTACCAAAGGCAATAACCAGGCGCTCGTTTATAGTATGCGTGAGATCAATATTTCCCACTACGTGATGAAAGCCATAGCCACCGGGGCGAAAAGTGGTAGGGCTTTGCGCACCCAACGCAGGGTTCCAGGTATTTTCAACCGAATACAATTGTTTGTTGCCGCCAATGGTGGCACTTACATCGGTTATCCAGCGTTCTTTTTCCTGTTTGAACCCCAGCGTGGCGTTATAGTCGTTTAAGTCGCCGGCAAAGGTGGGGCCATACCCCAGGTAAGTAGTATTGGTATCGTGCAACAAATTATAGGGATCCTGTCTCCAGTAAGCCGTGCGATAATTGGCATAACTCTGAATGTTCTTGTACACGTACGCGGCATTCGCATAAAAGGAAGCGTTATCATTTAGTGGTATACCGGCATTCACCAGAAAGCGGGCAGCCGTAATAGCCGGTGTGCCATTTACATTGCGGGCATCAGGAAACTGAGCCAGGTAGGCTTTTACTTTTTCCAAACCGGCAGCAGTGCCATCACCCAGGTCTATGTTATCCTGCTCGGCATCTACTATACCCGGCCGGTTGGTGCGGTTCTCTTTTTGAAAACTGATGGTATAATTAGCAAATCCTTTTGTGCCGATATTTACGCCACTGTTGATGCTGTTGGCAATGGAAAATCCATCGCCTTTGCTGGTAATACCCGTATTTGTTTTGAAACTGGTATACTCAAACCGGTCTTTCAAAATAATGTTCATTACACCGGCAATAGCATCTGACCCATATTGTGCCGATGCGCCATCGCGTAAGATCTCCACGCGTTTTATGGCTTCTACCGGTATGGCCGAAAGATCGGTTTCTGTTTCACCACGCCCGGGCGAGGTTTGTATATATACGAGTGAACCGGGGTTCTTTCTTTTTCCATTTATCAAAATCAACGTGCGGCAGGGGCCCATATTCCTGATCTCGTAGGGATCTGATAAAGAAGTAGCATCGTGCACCGGCATGTTCACCGTATTAAAGGAAGGCGCCCGGTATTGCAAGGCTTTATCAAGCGTTAACTGTCCGGTACTAATAAGATCGGCACCATTGATATTATCAACCGGCAGTGAGGTGCTGGTAAAAGTGCGTTGAGCGGCCCTGCTGCCCACTGCCACCACTACCCCACTAAGATCCGTGATGGTACTGGTGAGGGTAACATTCTTCACCGTTTCTGTTTGCGGCATTTTAACCGAGGTTACATAACTGCTATATCCAACGCTGCTGTAATAGATCTTATAATTACCTTCACTCAAGGGCAACCAGTAATTGCCCTGGGCATCGGTTACGGTTCCTTTGGCCACGCCAATTACAATAATGGAAACACCCGGTACCGGCTCGTTCTTTTCATTGCGAACGGTTCCGCGTAACCCGCTTTGCTCTTCAACAGGCGTTGTTTCGTTCTTATTTACATAACCGGGAACTTCTGAAATAATGATCTGTGTGGGCGATACTTTTGTATAGGTCAATCCGAATGGAGTTAATAGGGTACGTAGCGCTTTATCGGGATTGTTGCAGGCTGATGTATCGGGGGTTACATGCTTGTTTTGCACCAATTGTTCGCGGTACAAAATGCTTACGCGGAACTTCTTTTCCAACGCAACAATTACATCTTTTAAGGGCATACTGTTTGGGGCAATCCGCTGCCCCTGCACGGTAAATACCATGCACATAGATAAAATACATGCAATAAGCCATTTGTTAAAAAGGCTTTTTCTCATAATCAATTTACGTAGAACGCTTAATGCTGAACGCTTAACGCTTTATTACGTTTCGCGCTCCGCGCTGAGCGTTTTGAGTTCAGTTTTGGCATTTGCGTTCGGCGTTGCGCGTTCAGCGTTTAGCCTATTCAATATTAACCTGAGTTCCCTCCCTGGTAACTGTTGTGTGGAGTAATTCACTCAACACCTGCAATAACACCTGTTCATTTTTCAATTCCAGTGTACCCGAAATAACCTGGGTTTTCAGCTCAGGTCTTTCTATAATAAATTCGAACCCAAAATATTCCTTCAGGGTTTCACAAAAATCCTGTACTGTTGCTTTTTCAAACACGTATTTCTTTTCCAACCAGG
>CBIMFG010001117.1:0-2478 GCA_966243125.1 uncultured Niastella sp. | reverse complement strand
CCCAGGTATAAAAAACATCCAGGTTAAAGGCATTGTAGTTGATGTTATAATTGGCGGGCACCAGATCGTACCGGGGTTTCCAGTTTCCATCTTCCAGCATGGTGAACAGGTTGGTGTTTTGTAACCGGCTCCAGTAATGGCGGGCCCTGAAGGTAAGGTTCATGCGTGAGGTGAAGTTGTATACGCCGCTGAAGATGCCTGTTACATCGGTATATTGGCGCCGGGCCAATATGGGTGCCTGCGTACCGGGGTCGCGAACAAATGCATAGCCATACTGGCCATTATCGGCTTGCCTTTTATAACTTATTTCCAGCATAAGCTTGTCGCTGAACCGGTACCTTACAGCTAACTGCAGCCCATAAAAAGGATCATTTGATAAGGGGCCTTCAGCGCCGCCAATTAACCAGCTTACAATTAATGGTTTTCGATTATCGGTATTACCTTCTATAAACAGGTTATAATACGGCGAACGTTTTAATGGTTGCCGGGGTGTTTGAAACAGGCTGGTGGGCGTTTGCATTTCAAAAAAGTCGTTGTACCACCAGGGGGCTATATCGGCGGTGAGGGCAAGGCTCCAGAAGTTTTTAAACAGCCAGGATGAAGATGCTTCGAAAGATGTTTTTTGATAGGTGAATGGCTTGAACAAATAATCGCGGTTTACAGCTACTCTATAGCTCTGGTTTAAAAACGAAGGCGAAGCCTGGTAAATATTATAACTAACAGCGGCTGTATTGGAAAAGGCGTTTGGTGATAACTGAAATCCCAGATCGTTAGGGTCGTACTGTGCTGTTCTTAATTCATTGGTAAAGGAGAACTGCAGGTTGCCACTCACTTTGCCGGCCTCAAGGTGGTTGGCAAAACCATCGTACCGGCCCGGGCCATCATACACCATGCTGTAGCGAGGCTTTATTACCAATCCATACCGGTTGGCTTTGTCATATAAAGCAACATCCAGCGCCGTAACGTTGGCGTCGCGCTCCTGGCCGTTGCGCAGCACATTGGTATTGGTAAAGGTGATGTAAGAGCGGTTCTTCAATACCTGATCCAACACAATGATATTATAATTGGTAAGCGGTTCGGTTGTTACGGTTGAGTCTTTTCCGGTGCCGCGGTTGCGTAAGGTGGCTTTTACATTTTCTGTAACCGCATTAAAAATGCCAATGCCCAGGTTGCCGGCTGTGCGGCCCGAAAACTTAACAGCATTATACAACCGGGTTACCGATGGGTTTTTTATAAGCTGGTAGTCATCCAGCTTCCCGGTGTTCACCATATTCTGCAGGGTGTCGTATTTGTCGGGTGTTTTACCAATGCGGCGCGAATAAAAGATGCCGGCCTTGTTGAACAGCTCGGTGCCTTCGGTAAAAAAAGGGCGGTTTTCGCGGAACCTGATCTCAAACGGACTGATATTATTGATGACATTATCTGACACTACCTGGCCAAAATCGGGGATCAATGTAGCATCGAGGGTAAAGCTTTCGTTAATGCCATACTTTACATCCATGCCGCCGCTTTTAAGTGTTTCGTATTGCTGGGTGTTGTTGCTGTGTGGGGTTTGCCGGTAGCCGCCGCTTACATACGGCGAAAAGCTCAGTCGCAACGGCGGTACCAGCTTGTTTAAACCGGTAACATCACCAAACTGATTGGCAAAACCGCTAATGGCGGGGTTTACGGGATTCCAAAAAGAAGTTTCGTTAAGGCGCCGGCTAAAGCGCATAAACTGTATGCCCCAGTCGGCCGCTGTTTTGCGGGAGAAGCGAATAGAAAAAAGCGGAATGCGCATTTCAACTACCCAGCCATCGGGGCGAAAACCTACTTTACTTTCCCATACGGCGTCCCAACTTGCATCGCCATACATCCCTTCATTACCGGTATAGTTAGCGCTTACCCGGGCATCGGTTTGCACGTTACGGGCGGTTACCAGAAATTGAAACGCGTTCTGCCTGTCTTTATAGGTATCCAGGAAAACAGAGAAGTAATCAACGTTTGCTTTTTGCAGATTATCACGGGGCGTGTACTGGCGTCTGATATTTGCCGGGTCGTCGTACAGGTAAGCGCCAATATAAATGGCGTTGTTATCATACACCACCCGCACAGCTGTTTTAACGGTTGCCGGCTTGCCATATACTGGTGTGTTGGTTATAAAGTCAATAGCTTCCGGAACGGTTTGCCATATTGCCTCATCTAACGAACCATCTATGCGTGGCGCCTGAGGCACCTGTACCGCCCGGGTTGTTTTGGGTTGGGCCAACAGCCCGCAATAAGTAAAGAATAATAATATAGCAACCAGGCACTTAAGCATAGATCGTTTTAATGAGAGCAATAAGTAATGAATATAACGCAGACGGGTAACGTGGTTATTGCTAACCAATAAATAGGAAAAGAAGCATTACAAATTACGGGTGGGAATGTCTGGCCGCGCGTAGACAGGCCCTTCAAATATTGCTAATATATGAAGATTCTGGTTACCAGTTACCGGTT
>CBIMFG010001116.1:0-2481 GCA_966243125.1 uncultured Niastella sp. | reverse complement strand
TCGGCTACGGCTACCTTCTTTTCTGCATCAAACTGATTGCGTTGCAGGCTAAGGTTTTCAGCACGCAGGCGATCCACATGCGTTCTTTTTTCATCAAAGATGGTGCGGGCGCTTTCAACGGCGTCTTTATGGTCTTCCACCATTTGCTCCAGTCCTTCCAGTTTGCCCTTTTCTTCTTCTACTGATACCTTGGTAAATTCAATGCTTTCTTCCAAACCTTTCAGGGTGCCTTCACTCTTGTTCAGGAACTCCTGCAAACTGTTCTCGCGTTCTTGCAGGAATTTTAGGCGTTGAGAGGCCAGGTTCTTTTCATTTTCTTTGGTACGCAGGGTTTGCAACAGGTCGTTGAACTCGTGTTGCATGCTTTGCAGGGCGCGTTCTTTTTCAATGAACCCTACTTTTTCCTGCTCAATTACCGCTTCTTCGTTGGCGATCTGCGCATCCAGACGAACCTTTTTATCGGTTTCTATTTCTGATTGCTGATTCAGGTCGCGGTACGTAAGGTTAAAGCCTTCGAGGGCAGCTTTTGCCAGCTCAATACTCAGCTCGCGGTATTCCTTCTTTATTTCGTAGTATTTCTCTGCTTTTTTAGCCTGGTTTTCCAGGGTTTTTAACTGGTTGTTTATTTCAAACAACAAGTCCTCGATACGAGCCAGATCCTGCTCGGTAGCATCAAGTTTTTGCTTAGCTTCTTTTTTGCGGGTTTTATAGATGGTGATGCCGGCAGCCTGTTCCAACATGCGGCGGCGGCTGTTCTCTTTATCTTTAATGATCTCGTCAACCATCCCCAGCTCAATAATGGCGTAGCTATCGGTGCTCACCCCGGTATCCATAAACAGGTTCTGGATATCGCGCAAGCGGCATTGCACATCATTCAGGCGGTATTCGCTCTCCCCACTTTTATAGAATTTACGGGTTACAGTAATGGTGCTGAATTCGGTAGGAAGCAGGTTCCGGGTATTTTCGAAGGTGAGGCTCACCTCGGCCAAACCACTGGCTGAGCGGGTTTTTGATCCGTTAAATACCAGGCTTTCAAGGTTTTCGCTACGCAGGTGGCTGATCTTTTGCTCCCCTATCACCCAGCGAATACTGTCGATAATGTTACTCTTACCGCAACCGTTTGGCCCAATAACACCCGTAATACCCTCATCGAAGTGAAGTACGGTTTTATCGGCAAAACTCTTGAACCCTTTGATTTCTAAGCTTTTTAAGCGCACTTGATCTATTTTTTTGAAGAAACGACAAATATAACCAATAGCGATACAAAATAGTGCCGCTTCGCCTAACCAAACTCAAAAGTTGTGCACTTTTGTGGAACAACCCTGTGAAATTGTGTTTATAAATGTTAATATGTTGTGGGTAATCCAGCTTATATTAACAGGAATTTATATGCCATACTGATAACTCAGCGGCATTATCCCGGTCAAATAATACGATCAATAAACCTTTGTACTTTTGAAAACGAATTATACCTCAAATAGCATGTTGAAAAAGATTCCCTCCAGGCAGCTTCTATTATTGCTGTTGGTAACCACCGCCAGTTTGGTAGGCCAAGCCCAGCAGGTTGATAGTATTTTCTTTCACCTGTATACGGACAGCCTTAAAAAAGGTGTGCATAATTATATAAATGTCGATGGTAAGCTATCGAACGGGCACTGGCTGCCCCTTACCAATAAAGAGATCGACTTTACTTCCACTGCCGGAAAATTCGTGGGTAACAGCCTGGTGCTTGATTCGGCTTTTAAAGGTGAAAAAGTGACCGTAAAGGCAGTGTTGAAAAATAACAGCACCATCTGGAAGGAAATTGACATCTACATCAAGAAAGTTGCAGACAACGAACGGCTACGAACCGTTGATGAAATCCTGAATACGCCTGCTTCGGGCAGAAAAAGAAGAAATTCGAAAGGATTGGTTACGGGAACCTGAAATATTGAATATTGAATGAAAAATGTCGAATATCGAAGTTTGTATTCACTTCAACATTCGACATTTATTATTTAGCGTTCGATGTTTTTATTTAACGCCAGCTAATTCAGCTTGCATTTTCTTGGCGTCTTCCAGGAATTTAGCCAGTCCGAGATCAGTTAACGGATGTTTCAACAGACCCAGAATTGGTTCCAGTGGTGAGGTAACCACATCAGCACCTGCTTCAGCACATTTTACAATGTGTAATGGGCTGCGGATAGAAGCTGCCAGGATCTCAGTTTTGTATCCCTGTATTTTATAGATCTGCGCAATTTGTTTGATCAGTTCAACACCATCCCAGTTGCTATCGTCGATACGGCCAATAAACGGTGATACGTAGTTGGCGCCTGCTTTAGCAGCCAGAATTGCCTGACCGGCAGAGAATACCAGCGTGCAATTGGTTTTAATACCGTTGTCAGAAAACCATTTCAATGCTTTCACACCATCTTTGATCATGGGTACTTTTACCACAATGCTGGGGTGAATAGCTGCCAGCTTTTTGATGCCGGCGAGGAT
>CBIMFG010001115.1:0-2482 GCA_966243125.1 uncultured Niastella sp. | reverse complement strand
CTTACTGTAAACTCACAACAACTGGGTGAACTGGTTGTAACCGCTCTGGGTATTCAACGCCGCCAAAAAAGTTTGACTTATAGCACTACAAAAGTTAATAACGCCGAACTAACAACGGTAAAGAATATGAACCCCATCAACAGCCTGAATGGTAAGGTACCTGGCTTACAGATAAACCCCAGCTCTTCTGGTTTGGGTGGTTCTGTTCGGGTAATCTTACGCGGGCAAAAATCAACGCGGGATAACCAACCGTTGTATGTAATTGACGGGGTTCCGCTTACTAACTTCTCTACCGCGCAACCTGAAAACCTGTGGGGAGAAAGTGGAGGCATCAATGCGCCTGGCCGCGATGGAGGCGATGTTCTTAGCTCACTGAACCCTGAAGATATTGAAAGCATTACCGTACTGAAAGGCGCTTCTGCTGCTGCTCTTTATGGCAGCCAGGCCGGCAATGGTGTGATCATGATCACCACTAAAAAAGGCCGTACCGGCATAGCTAAAGTTGATTTTTCTACTGCATTTACCGTTGAGCGCCCAATGTATACGCCCGACCTGCAGTACAATTTCAACCAAACCGGTGCTGATAATATCTATAGCTGGGGGCCTGCCGGCTCAAACCCCGATCATGTAAAGGACTTCTTTAAAACCGGTAAAACCTTTATCAATACCATTGCGCTCACCGCAGGTAACGACAAAGCGCAAACCTATTTCTCGTACAGCAATACCAATAATACCGGTATTCTGCCCACCAATGAATTCAAACAACATACATTCAACTTTCGTCAATCCTCTAAATTCTTTAACGACAAGCTGAGTGTAGATGCGAATATCATTTTCAGTACTCAAAAAACAAACAACCGGCCTTCCTCCGGTTTGTATTACAACCCGCTTACCGGTTTGTATCTGTTTCCCAGAGGGCTGAATTTTGATGAGTATAAGAACAACTTTGAATATTATTCGCCTTCCCGTGTTATGAACCTGCAGAACTGGTGGAATATTAATTATGATAAAGACCTGGGCGGGGCCGATAACCAGCAAAACCCTTACTGGATCCTGAACCGCGATGTGAGCCTGGGTAAAAAAGACAACCTGTTTGCCGCATTAACTTTAAAATATCCCATCACCAAGTGGCTGAGCATTCAGGCCCGCGGAAGCCTGAACCGCAACTACGACAATTACGAATTACGCGCCAATGCCAGTACCCAGATAACCCTGTCTGATTTTAATGGCCGTTATACATACGACAAATTAACCCGCACCCTGTTGTATGGCGATGTAATAGTTTCCGGTAATACCCATATCACCGACAAGATCGGTTTCAATTTTAACGTGGGCACCAGCGTAAACGATCAAAAACAGGATCGCGATTATATTGATTCAAAGGGCAGCGACCTTAACTATGCCAATATATTTACGCTGGCCAATTTGAAACTGAACAGAGAATCAACCATCATTTCACAAACCGGATTGCGCCGCCAGGTTCAATCGGTATTTGCCACCGGTACATTTGATTATGATGAAAAAGTATATGTAGATCTTACCGCGCGTAACGACTGGTCATCTACAATGGCTTATACCCCTAAAGCAAAAAGCGGCTATCCTTATTTTTCAGCCGGTATCAATACTATTATAAGCGAACTGGCGCATTTGCCGCAATTCATTAACTATAGCAAAGTACGGCTTTCGGTTGCCAAGGTGGGTAATGATGTAGAAGCATTTTCTACCCTGCCTACCAATAGCATCAGATTTGGTAATGTGCAAACGGTTCAGCAGTCTCCTTACCTGGATACTTACCTGAAACCAGAAGAGGCCCGTTCGGTTGAAGTAGGTACCGAGTGGAAATTCCTGAACAACCGGTTATCATTTGATTTTACCTGGTACCAAACAAATACCCGCAACCAGTATTTTGATTTCAGCGCACCCTGGGGCAGCGGATCATCGCGCTTTTTTATAAACGCCGGTAATATCGAAAACAAAGGAATTGAAATGGCACTGGGTTATGATGTATTGCGCAAGACCAATTTAAAATGGAACACCAGTGTAAACTATACCCGCAACCGCAATAAGATCAAAGAACTGTCACCCGAGCTGGGCGGTATGTATGAACTTACCCTGCAAGGCGTGAACAGCTATTCGCTCCGCATTCGCGAAGGTGGTTCTTATGGCGATATTTACGGCATGGTTTTTCAACGTGCAGCAGATGGTTCCATAGTGGTGGATGATAAAGGAAAACCGCAGGCGAAAGGCATGGGATTTGTTGGTAACCCCAATCCTAATTTCCTGGCTGGCTGGAACAACTCGTTAGAATATAAAGACTTTGTTATATCGGCGCTTATTGATGGCCGCTTTGGTGGTAAAGTAATGAGTATTACCCAGGCGGTACTGGATGAATACGGCGTATCGAAAGTAACTGCAGATGCCCGTAACAACGGCGGCGTACACATTCCGGCTACTATGCTGAATGGTACCAAATGGAGTGGCG
>CBIMFG010001114.1:0-2484 GCA_966243125.1 uncultured Niastella sp. | reverse complement strand
TTGCTTATATGATGACGGTGTTACGTATCCGGTTGGCCAAGGGCATATAGGAATTTAGAAAATGGTGGTTGATTTTTGCCCGATGAAAAGTAAAAACAACCTCAAAGCAGCGGCGATGCGTGCTCATATAGATGCTTGCCGAGAAAGTGGATTAACCGTTAAGGAGTATTGCCAACAACAGGGACTGAGTAGAGCCGGCTACTATTATTGGTTACGGCGGCTGAGACCGCAAGCGTCTTCGGGAAGTATTGTTCCGGTCCAGATCCACAATGCCAGGATCGGGGGAACACTTGAGATCAGTTATCCCAATGGCGTTTCTTTAAGTTTCTCAGGAGAATTAAATTCCAATAATCTTAAAGCACTGGTATGTTGCATTTAAGTTCATCGTGCCGGTACTTCTATTATAATGGTTTTGCAGATATGCGAAAAGGAGCTTATAGTCTAAGTGGGTTGGTACGGAGTGAAATGGGTCTGGATGTATTGAGTGGGGATGTATTCATTTTTATCAGTCGTCGGGGAAATAAAGTTAAACTGTTGCAATGGGATCATGACGGCTTTGCCTTATATGAGAAAGGGTTAGAAAAAGGAACATTTGAACGACCTTCACTTGCTACATCCGGACATTACAGCATTAGTTCACAACAGCTGCAACATATATTACAAGGGGTAATTCTTAAAAGCGTACGACATAAGTTCAGGTTTAGACAAACTGGCTGAAAGTACTGTCAATACTGCATTTAAATTGGGTTTGGTATCATGATTGCTGTTCTATTTACATCACTACTCAGGATACAAATATCGACTACAAAGAACTCTGCGCACAAAAGGATGCAATCATTGCGGAGCTTAGTTTGAAGCTTCAGAATTTGGAGTTACAACTTAGTGAACTGAGAAAAATGGTATTTGGCAGCCGTCAAGAGCAGTTTATATCCAATGCGAAGCCTGCCAGTCAGCAACAATTATTTGATGTAGCCGCTATTGCCACGGTTGAAGTTGAGAAAACTGTGCTGATAAAAGAGCATGAGAAAAAGACGGTAAAGCTCAAAGTAAATGAAAACCATCCGGGTCGTCAGGCACTTCCGGAGAATCTCCGCAGAGAGGTGATTACACTCAGCCCTGCTGAGGATGTAGCAGGCTTAAAACCTGTTCGCGTTGAAGTGACTGAGCAGTTGGAGTATCTGCCTGGAGAGCTGTTTGTGAAACGGTATGAGCGGCCGGAGTATATTAAGCCTTCCTCTGATGGCTTGAATGCGCAGCGGGTAATTGCTGAGCCACCTCAGGCACCCTTGCCAAAGTCCATTGCTTCGGGTTCCCTTCTGACCCAGCTGCTGGTTAGCAAATATGTGGACCATTTACCCTTATACAGGCAGTTAGATATGTTTAAACGCCAACAGGTAAATATCAACCACAGCACCGTATCAGGCTGGATCAAAGGAGCAATGGCCCTGATAGAGCCGGTCTATAATTTACATGCCAAGACAGTATTGGCCACCAATTACCTGTGTGTAGATGAAACGACCATAAAAGTGCAGGACAAAGAGAAGAAAGGTACTACTCATCGCGGCTTTTACTGGGTGTATTATGATACACAGCGCCGGTTGGCTTTATTTGATTATCAACCAGGTCGGGGCGCAAAGTACCCTCAGGCAATGCTGAGTGGCTTTAAGGGTTATCTACAGAGTGATGGTTATGATGCATACGAAACCTTTGACGAAGTAGAAAGTGTTACAACACTTTGCTGTTGGGCGCACGCGAGACGGAAATATTTTGAAGCCAAAGATTATGACCCTCCCAACGCGGAAAAAATACTTCACCAAATCCAACAACTTTACGAAATAGAAGCCCATTGCAGGGAAAAAAACTATTCGTCGGAGCAGATTAAAGCGTACCGACAACAACATGCCGTGCCCTTACTTGCGGCACTTAAAATCACATTAGAAAAAACACTAATACAATCACTTCCCAAAAGCCCTTTGGGTAAGGCAATCAGCTACACTTTAAAGAGATGGGAGAAGTTAAATATATACACAACTAACGGTATATTGCAAATAGATAATAATCTGGTCGAAAATTCAATTAGGCCAGTGAGCTTAGGTCGCAAGAACTACCTCTTCGCAGGATCACATGAACGGGCGCAGGATGCGGCAATGCTCTACAGTCTTTTTTCCACTTGCAGACTGCATAATGTAAATCCCGAAAAATGGCTGACCCATTTATTTGAGAATATCAATCAGACCAAAATGACCGAACTGCACAAACTGCTACCCCAGAACTACGAGAACTTAGCTGAATAGCAATGTAGGGGTTCGCCGACTGCATACATTTATACGATATCCCTTCCAGAAACTGCATAAATTACATAAAGTCATAACTGATAAGAAAGGAACTACTGAAAAAAGCCTTTTAAAGTTTGTTGTTCTGGGTATGTGGATTATTCACATGGTGTACATTTTTTAGGGTATTTTGTCATTTGCAGATTATAGT
>CBIMFG010001113.1:0-2484 GCA_966243125.1 uncultured Niastella sp. | reverse complement strand
TCGTGTTATGGATTAGTTCAATGGCCTCGTGTACCGTGCCACAGCCACCGCTCACCATAAAGCCAGGTTGCTGTTGAATAAAACTTATCAAACCCTTCCGGATGACGGGAAGGTCTTCCACTATAATCAGTTTTAGGGGGTTGTTCAGGTCCATGGTTTAGTATGAGTTAGGCAATCTGTATTAAATTTAATATTATTTAAGGGTATTCCATAACGTGAGTGGGGATATTGATTTAAGTCAACGCTTTTCTACCGTGTAAGAAAAACGAAAAGCTCACTTTTCTGAATTATTTCTTCGCACTTATCCGCCAAAACCCCGCGAATACTGGAAATGTTCCGGCACTTATCCGGAAAGCGCGCATCCTGTTTGCTTCTCAGTTAGATTTGACTTTCCTAACCGTTATTTATAAACTCTAAACAGTACATCATGCCAGCCTTTCAATCAACCTTTGAGGAACTGCTTCAGTCATGGCAGCTGCGTTTGCAGGATGCTGAAGCTGGAGAAACTGAATGGCCATCCAGATTGGAAACCTGTATCCGCATCTGTGAGGAAAGCCTGCTGGAGCTGAGGCAATGGGTAATGGCAAACACTTTTCCCGACAAGGATTGCGAGATCTATTTTTTTAAGCAGGTAAAACCGGTGATCAGGGCCCGATATGTTTATTATCAAAAAATACATCGCCTGCATACCGGTTATTTTAATGGCAGTGGACTATTGGCAAAAGAACGGTTGGAAAAGGAGTTACATGATATCGCCCGCTTTTTTACTGATAACGATCAGTTTTTTACTTACTACCGTAACGGTTCAACCCATCATGATGAATTATATTTCATCAGAGGAAATTATGATTGGAAAATTTGTCCGGAAGCCAATCATTTTGATGCAACCTTCTCAACAAGTTTTGATGGGAAGCTGGCCGAGCTGATGGCGTATGAGTTGTTGATGAAATATGTGGATGGGATGTTGAATCCAGTTTGTAAACTTACAGAACCTGTACCTGTCATCGCTGCTGCTTCCAAACTTCAATGTACGGCTTCCGTTACTGATATCGTGGAACTGGGCTACGCACTGTATGCTATCGGTTTTTTTAATAATGGGAAGGCTTCTGTCAAAGATATTATGAGTTTCCTTTCGGAAGTGCTACAGTTAAACCTGCGGAATTTCTCTCAAACTTTTTATCAAATTCGAGAACGAAAGATCAACACAACTAAATTTATGGAAGAATTAAACACCGGTCTTTCCAGATATATAGCGCAGTTAGCAGATCAGAATATTTAATTTACCTAGTAGGTAAATTAAATCCGGAAAATTTCGTATGCGGCATGGGTGCAGTAGTATACTACTGCACCCATGCCTTTTTTGTTGCAATTATCAGAGGCTTGTTGCAAAAATAAATCTTTACCTAGTAGGTACTAGCTAGGTAAATCGTTTCGCGCAAACGCTGCAGTTTTGTGATCATAAAGCAGACCACCATGACAAACACATACAACATAGCTGGCACAGATAGTAACGTAATGGTACCCGTATTGTCTGAAACTGGTAGCCTGATGGCCTACCTATTGTACCCAGACCCTACAGGAGTTCTCAGCGAACTGTACTGCAATATGACCACTCTTAGGCAACTCTCAGACAACTCTCAGACAACTCTTAGGCAACTCCCATTCGGGAACCTGTACTATAAAAATGCTATTGGCTGTACCGGTCAGCCGATTATTCACCAATTAAATACTAAAAAAATGGCTAAGACAACTTCAACAACTGGAGTATCAGGCGACAGAGTCAAAACTGATGCAGCATTTGAACGTACGCGTGAGAACATGGCGGAATTTGGGCGTGCCGGTAAGGCAGCCAAGCTTTTGCGTACTGTTTTCCGCGATGTAACTATCAATGCGAAGGACAAAATTACCCAGGCTCGCCTGGTAAAGGTAACGTCCCGCATAGTACTTGGCGACCCTATAAATGAAAGGGGAGCCCGTACGGTAAATAATGGCGATCTGCTTCAATTGAATGACTTTCATTTTAACGAGCGGGCAGGTATTAAAGATTCCCTGTTTGTGCGCTACACCGTGAGTTTTAATCGGGTGTCGGGAGAAGTAACGATCAACATCCCTGCATTTGTACCACGTCACAGTGTGCAACAGGCTAATGGAACCACACATTTAAGGCTGATGGCAGCAGCAGCTGCCATTAACTTCGACACCGAGCAGTATGAGTATGCCATGCAGGGAACGGCTGAATTGCCTTACAACAGCGATCCAACCCAACCTACAACGCTTACGCTGGCCTTGCCTGCGAACAGCAATGACGTAGTAGTAGCAGCACTGGGCATTGAGTACTACCAAAAGGTAAACAGCCGCAGTTATGCACTCAAATCGGGTGATCACAATGCTACCACCATTGTGTTAGTAGACAAGGCTGCCGCGTAATTTTGTTATCGCGCAACCATGAACGGCTTACCACCTGTAAAGGAACGGCTGACTGTT
>CBIMFG010001112.1:0-2487 GCA_966243125.1 uncultured Niastella sp. | reverse complement strand
GGAACCGGGCAGCTTTATGTTATCTGCGAGTTTTTTATTGAACCATTGCTCCTGCACGCCCACATCGTTACGATCAAGCTGAAAATGCCAGTCGCCGGCCAATGAAATAGATTGCGCTGATACAAGACTGCTACAAAAAAAAATAGTTATAAATAAGGTCAGTTTCATTTCTTCAGGTATTCTTTTAGGTCGTTGTTTCTAAGGCCCCAGATCCCTTTCACCACCATATCAGCATTCAGCATAGAACCATTTTTGTTAGGATGGGTATGGTCGCCGGGAAAGAAATGTTTTACCGAATCGGCGCCCAGCTTTTCATACTCATCGGCAATGAGGTCGTTCAGGGGAATAAAAAAGGCGCCATTGGCTTTGGCTACCTCTTCGGCCCATTTGCCATAACTGGTATTGGCCCGTTCTACTTTACCATCTTTAAAAATATTCCTTGGCACGGGTGAACACACAATTGAAATAGCACCTTTTGCTTTTGCATCCTGAATGTATTTACGCATATACCAGCCATACGTATGCACTACTTCGTTCACTTTACGAATGGGATTGTAAATAGCAGTACTGTCATTACCAATACCTTTAATGGTGCCACGAGCACGGGCCGTATCATCGAGCGGACCGCCGTCATTATGCCCAAACTGCATGATCACATAATCGCCGCGTTGTAATGTGCTCAGAATGCGGTCCCAACGGCCATCAGTAAGAAACGTGCGGCTGCTTCGGCCACCAATTGCATGGTTTTGCACGCTTATGCGGGTGGTATCGAACCTGTCGGCCAGAAAACTACCCCAGCCCCATAGTTCCTGTTTGCCGGTACCATCGCCATTCTTTACTGTAGAGTCGCCAATGATATAGATCGTATGTTTGCGTGCCTGCCAAACTGCAAAGGAAGAAACAAGAACCAGCAAGCAGATCACTGTTAATGAAAGCACCAGTTTGCGGTGGTTACTATTTATTATCATGCTATTTATTTTTTTGCATTGTCGTTTTTACGTTGTTCTAGGATACTGATCAATGGATGCGGTGGAGCGCTCATACCTTCACCCAAATAAAATCCCGGGTGCGGGGGTTGGTTGTACGCTACATTCTGCCAAACGATGCTGAGCCGGTATTGCGGGTCCTGCATGAGGGTGTAGAATTTATAAGTAGTGGGAATAGTAGTGGAGAAAATGCGCAGCTCCTGGTTATCGATTGTGCGGTAGATCACTTCTTCGCGCCAATCGCCCAGGATATCGGCAGACAAACAGGGATTTGATTTAGTGCCATTGTTATGCACACAATTATAATCCTTTGCATCGAGCAGTTTGGTAACTGTACTGTGGTTATAATCCCATTTGCCAACAGTGGTGGCGTTCAGGATCTCACTTAACACATCGCCATCCCAATAGATGCCCATATTACAGGGTGGTGTTTTTTCGGCGATCTTGTTTCCTTTGCAATCAAACAAACCAGTGATGCCTGCGCCTGCTACCCAGCATTCATAGCCTTTATAACGGGGATCAATATCCAACGCACAGGCCCGGCCGGGCCCTTCGCCATCTTCACCGGCTTTTACGGAAGCTTTCTTCCAGATCACCTCACCGGTTTTAGCATCCCGGAAATTAGCGCCGGCATCATCAAAACGTTCCTGCGTACCAAACACTTCTTTGCCCGGTCTGTCGGGGTCCAGATCGCTTACGTGTAATGCATCAGCATGACCAATACCTGTTGTATACATTCCCTTGCCATCGTCGTCAACAGTCATTTGTCCGTAAATGATCTCATCCTTGCCATCACCATCTACATCAGTGACTGTTAAATTGTGATTGCCTTGTCCGGCAAAATCGGGGTAGCCTTTTTCTGTATCAAACACCCAGCGTTGGGAGAGCTTGTTATCTTTCCAATCCCAGGCGGCCAGCACACTGCGGCCATAATAACCGCGGCACATCACCAGGCTGGGATGCACGCCATCGAGGTACGCCACACAAGCCAGAAAACGATCTACGCGATTGCCATAGCTATCATTATGGCCATTTCCGCCAGTTCCACCCCAACCATCTATACGGCCGCGCAGGGGAACATAATCGGTTGTATACAATGCAGCGCCGGTACGGCCATCGAAGATGGTGAGAAATTCAGGGCCTTCGAGTATGCGGCCATTGTTGTTTACATAGTTCTTTGTGGAATCGCCAATTATTTTGCCTTGCCCGTCAATGGTGCCATCGGCAGTTTTCATGGCAATCTCGGCACGCCCATCGCCATCGAGATCATACACCATAAACTGCGTATAATGCGCGCCTTCACGAATATTGCGCCCCAGGTTGATCTCCCACAGCAATTTACCTTCCAGCGTATATGCCTGAAAGATGGGCGGATCGGTGATACCGTTTTGTGAGTTGTCTTTTCCTTTTCCTGCCTGGTGCAAAACGATCTCATAGGTTCCATCGCCATCCAGATCGCCTACACTGGCATCATTGGGCGCATAACCTGCCGGCGTTTTTA
>CBIMFG010001111.1:0-2492 GCA_966243125.1 uncultured Niastella sp. | reverse complement strand
CGTAAATCCATCATCTACGCCGTCCTGGAATCCGATCGGCCCGTGGTGGCGGCGCCATTACTTTAAATGGCAAAATAACCGTTTCGTTGGAACCGGGCTTTACCGTTAACCGGTTCATTGTTCTTTCTACTTCTGTAAATACCAGTGACAACCTGGTTTCTATTAATTCGGCCGGTACGGACAATAGTACCACAAACTTACTTTGGCGTGTTGTTTTGGTGAAGTAATTACTGATAGGCAAAGCCAGCAACAATGCTGCAACGATTACTGCATGCGTAACACCATTGATCAAACCCGGTAGCATACCCAGAAATTTATTGTCCCAGCGGCTATGCGCATCAACCGGGATCTTATGCAAAGTTCTATTGGTTAACCCATTTGTAAAAACCCGCATTAATACATAGGTAACTATAAAGGAAAGCGGCATTGCCCAGGAGCCGAGTGAGGGAAAATATTTGTTGATAAAAATAGTAGGGTAAGGATATAATAAAAAGGTAGCCGCAATGCTAATGATAAGCCCCATCAGATACAAGAGTTCGAGGATAAATCCTTTTTGCCAACCATCCCACATACCATAGGCTACTATTAACAGTAGCAGAAAATCGATCAAATTCATACTTGCAGCCTTTGTTATTTACACTAAAAAACCATGCTACCTGTACGGATTGTGTTTTACTGGTTCCAGCTAAAAGATTTACATAAGGGAGGATCGTATTGTTGCTAAATTTCTACATTTTTGGCCATAGGAAGGTGTTAAAAACAAAGAAGGCCCGGATAGAAATCCAGGCCCGTTAAAAATCCAATATCCTATGAAAAACCGATATACTAACGGTGTTCGTGGTTCGCAAATTGTTTCTAAGAAGAAATTATTTTTCCCGCAGTACTTTTACTACGCTTCTACTCTGAAAATGTGTTGTTTATACCTATTAATTATCGCACAGCACTCTACCCTTCCCCTGCAGGAAATTCACATTTTCACACACTAAAAAAGCTGCTTTTATCTCATAATTCCGGAGTCTACCACACGTCCTACATATTTATTATCCTGTAAGATCCAGGTTACTTCGTATTTACCAATGGCTTCGTTGTTCACCATATAAATATACATACGGTGTTTGTCTTTTGAGAAGAACACGGCATTGTGGGTTTTAGTGGTGCCGCCTTCTGAATAGGTAAATTCAGGATGGTACAGATCGGCAAATGCAGTTGGTGGAATGGCCACGGTATCTTTATTATTAAGGATAACATTAACCGAAGCAATGGTAGTAGTGGGTATGGTACCATAATCGCCATAGTAAGGCTTTCCATCTATTTTTACCAGGTACTTCTTATCATAGTAATAGAATAACTTGTGTTTAGAAGCTTCAAAGGTGCCGCTGGTGATCACCACTTTCAGGTTGGTGCCTTCAAAGGTAATGGAATGCATGTTGAAGTCGGTGGCCGGCAATTTCTCTAATGGGTCTTTACCCAGGCGCTCATCAATACCACCAATGGTAAAGGTGGCCAGGTCGTCCCGGATCTCGCCTTTGGGATATTTTGTAAAGCTTTCTTTTTTGTTTCGAAGATCGGGTAAGGATTCATCCTGGGCTAGGGCGACTGTTACTATTAGCAAAAGGCCCAAGGTTAAAAAGGAACGCATAAGTGTTGAGTTTGGAACGAATGTAGGGGCTTTTGGAGGAATTTGTGCCAAAAGAATGTTAACAAAAGCAGCTGCAAGCCGCAAGCTTTAAGCTGCAAGCAATACACCTTAGCGCGGCTTAGCCGCGGGAACTCTGAACTTGGAACTTGCAAGTTACAGTTTTCAGGTTACAGGTTTCAGGGAGGCTGGTGAAGAACTGGCCCTTGTAACCTGTAACCTGCAACAGTCACTTAATTGCTATTACACATTCACGATTGCCGATTGCCGATTCAAGAAAAAAACTCCAGGCTAAAAAGCCCGGAGGTAGTATTTACTGCTACATGATTATGAAAAAGAGGTGAATGTGTGGATCTTCAATTATTCTAATACCCTTCGTTTTGTGTCAGCTTCGGGTTTACTGCAAATGCATTGGTTGGGATCGGGAAAATTCTGCGTGTAGCATCTGAATTGGTTTTGAAACCCCATTTCCCCTCGAACCTGCCATATCGGATCATATCATTGCGGTGCCAGCCTTCCCACGCAAACTCGCGGTTGCGTTCATTGTAAATACTGTCCAGTGTAATGGTTGTCCAGGCTGGTGAGGTGGTGCGTTTAGATCTTACCTCATTGGCCAGTGATAAAGCAGTTGCCCCCATTGTAGGAGCGCCGCCGCGCAAAATGGCTTCTGCTTTCATCAATACAATATCTGAATACCGGAAAATGGCAATGTCGTTATTCTGGTCTCTGCTGGCCGAGGTGGCATCTGGATAAAACTTGATGTTGCGATACCCCATATTCCAGGCTACTTCATCGTTACCACAATCAAAAGTAGGCACACTTTGACGCAGCACAATGTTCGGCGTAAGTTCTAACT
>CBIMFG010001110.1:0-2493 GCA_966243125.1 uncultured Niastella sp. | reverse complement strand
GCTTCGGCCGTGTCAAAAAAGGTAACGCCCAGTTCATAGGCGCGTCTGATGAGTTTAATAGCTTCCTGTTTTTCAGTGGCGGGGCCATAGGCAAAACTCAATCCCATACAACCCAAACCCAGTGCGGATACTTCTAACCCGCTTTTCCCTAATGTTCTTTTTTGCATACATGTTTGTTTGATAAGGCAAAGTTCCAACCATTGGGCTCCCCGTTTTGTATACAGATTACGGGTTTATATACCATTATTCCTGATACCCGGTGGGTGATAAATAAAGTGGTAATTTTGTGTCCGTTAAATCCAAAGCATATGGAAATTAAGCGGCGATTTGAAACCGTAAGTGAGTATAACGCATTCAATAACAATGAAACATTACATCCACAGGTGGGTGTGGTTGACCTGTCGAAGGCCGATCCGCGATCGGGGGAGCAAACCTATTACGGATTTTACACCCTGTTTATAAAAGATGTAAAATGTGGCGACCTGCGGTATGGCCGCCATCATTATGATTACCAGCAGGGCACCCTGGTTTTCTTTGCGCCGGGGCAGGTAGCGGGTATTGTTAGCAACGTGGTTATTCAGCCAAAAGGACATGTGCTCATCTTTCATCCCGATTTTCTTCATGGTACTACTTTAGGTAAACATATTCAGGACTATAGCTTCTTTGGTTATCAGGCAAATGAAGCCCTGCATTTATCTGAACGCGAGCGAAAGGTGATCCTTGACAGCTTTGCAAAAATTCAATATGAACTGTAGCAGCCCATTGATAAACACAGCAAAATGCTCATCATTTCCAATATAGAATTGTTGTTGAATTATTGTCTGCGTTTTTACGACCGCCAATTCATTACCCGCGACAATGTAAACAAAGGATACCTCGAAAAATTCGAAGCGCTGTTGAATGGCTATTTTCAAACCGACAAACCGCAAACCATTGGCCTGCCTTCTGTAGCCTGGTGCGCCAGCGAATTGAATTTGTCGCCCAACTATTTCGGTGATTTAATAAAGAAAGAAACCGGCAAATCTGCCCAGGAATTTGTGCAGGAAAAACTGATCCATCTCGCCAAAGAAAAGATCTTCGACGTTGATAAATCAATAACCGATATCGCCTACGAACTGGGCTTTAAATATCCCCAGCACTTTACCCGCCTGTTCAAACAAAAAACCGGCCTCTCGCCCAATGAGTACCGGTTGCAGCGGGTTTAAAGTATAAAGTGTAAGGTTTAAGGTAGTCTCCTCATGGCGGAGTCTACGCCATTATTCATTATCCTGAGTATTCAGGACCTTATACTTTAAACCTTATACCTTAAACCTTATACCTGTTCATGAAATAAAATTTTACTGTGACTTACCCCTTATCATCATCTCAGCGGACAGTATATATGCGCCGGGTGTAAACCCCTATAATGCGATTTCATAATCCCATGAAATATCAAAAGTCCCTAAGCATGAAGATTACAGTTATGAGTAACGTGCTTCCTTTGAAGCAAAAGTGGCTGCGGTTAGCTGCCATGAAGTTCGGCGCAACAACCCTGTTGTTTGTGCTCACCTTGTTTATGCACCGGTCCTGGGCCCAAACAGGATTGTTGAATGATGATTTCTCAACCGGCAGCACCAACAACTGGAAAGCTGCTACCGCCGGTTCAACCGGTCAGATCGTAAACGGCAGGTTTGTAGTAACCATGGCTCCCGTATCTGGCGGTAAATACCGTGGCGATTTTCAAAAAACAGGCGGTGTAACGTTGAACGCAGGCGCCTATCCCATTGTGGCCATCAAGTTCAACAAACCACCCCGTTGTAACTATTTCTTCGACACCAACCTGGGGTCGTTCAATGGTTCCAATAACAACGCTACCAAAATAGCCTCTGCTACCGGTAACGTTTACTATTGGGACCTCTCCAATGGTACGCTTGGTGCAACTGCATTGACAAACACCGCCACCACCAACCTCACCTCCTTCCAGTTTAAAATTGCTGACGTGGTATTAACGTCAACAGAAGTGGCTGCGAATGATATTTCTTATGAGGTGGAGTGGGTAAAAACCTTTACGTCGGTTGATGAACTGCGCGCGTATGTAGGCGTTAACAATCCGCCATCGTTTTCTTTCAGCGGAAACTTTGCACACCCCGGTTTGTTGCACAGTGCAGCCGACCTGGCAAGAATGAAAACACAGGTAGCCAACAAAATTGGCCGTCCGTATGCCAGTTACCAGTTGCTGGCAGCTTCAACCCGTTCTTCTGCTACTTACAACATGGCAGGGCCTTATGCGCAGTTGACCCGCGATGCTACCATTACCGTAAATGGCGTAAATGGTGGTACGGTTAAAAACGGCGTGGAAGCCGATTTTTTGGCCGCGTATTACAATGCCCTGATGTATAACATCACCGGCGACGAAGCGCATGCCAAAAAATCTGTAGAGATCATTGATGCATATGCGGCTACTACTACCGCTATTGTAGGAACTGATGCCGCATTGAACGGTTTGTATGGTTG
>CBIMFG010001109.1:0-2495 GCA_966243125.1 uncultured Niastella sp. | reverse complement strand
ACCCGATGGGTGGTTACCAAATGTTGGTACGTGGTGAAATTATGCGTGGCCGTTTTCGCAAAAGTTTTACCATACCCGAAGCATTCAAGCCCAATAAAATTGAACAAGTAAAATTTGAATTACCCGATGTAGCACATACCTTCAAAAAAGGACATCGACTTATGATCCAGATCCAAAGCAGCTGGTTCCCACTCGTTGACCGCAATCCGCAAAAATTCGTAAACATTTACGAATGCAATGACAGTGATTTTCAGAAAGCGAGTATCAGGATCTATCATGATGGAACGAATAGTAGTAATATAGTTTTACCGGTACTGAAATAGCTTTTTAGTTAACAGGTTAACAAGTTGACAAGTTAACACGGAAGACACCCACACGTCAACTTGTTAACCTGTCAACTTTTCAACTTGTCAACCCTACCAACTCAGTCAGGTTTTCCTCGCATCAACTCAACAACAATTTGCACAAAATGCGATTTGACCGTATATTGCAGCCTCTCAGGTTCAATAGAAATCGCATTGCATAAACTCAACACTTAAAACCAGGCTGCCCCTACAGCAAGGTGTACTTCATTTTCATTACAAATTATCCGGTTTTGACACGTTTTTGTGACAAATCGTATTAACATTTTTTATTCATTATGAAAAAAGTTTGGTTTTTTGCTACTATGATCCTGTCCATGCACCTACATGCCCAGGTCAACATTATTCCCCAACCAGTTGAATTAAAAATGCCTGAAACTGCAGGCTCTTTTACAATTACAGCCAAAACACCCATCATTCTTGCAGGTTCGGGCCTTGAAAACTCAGCTCAGTTTTTAAACGATTACCTGAAAACAGTGTATGGCTTTACCTTACCGGTTGTTAAAAAAGCAGGCAAGGTGCCCGGCATTATGCTGAACTACGACAAGCTGGAATACCCTATTGCCGGCGCTTATAACATGGAAGTAAATGCCAGGGGCGTTTATATTGGCGGCGATAATGAAAACGGTACCTTTTATGGCGTACAAACCCTGTTGCAATTATTACCTACTGAAAAAAGCACTTCACTCGCCGTATCATACCTCAGCATAAAAGATTATCCACGCTTTCAATACCGTGGTTTGCATCTGGATGTAAGCCGTCACTTTTTCCCCATCTCATTTGTAAAACGTTATATCGATTACATCGCGCTGCACAAGATGAATTACTTTCACTGGCATTTAACTGACGACCAGGGCTGGCGCATTGAAATAAAAAAATATCCCAACCTTACCAAAGCAGGCGCCTGGCGTAATGGTACCATCATAGGCCACCACCCCGGCACTGGTAACGACAGCATTCATTATGGCGGCTTCTATACCCAAAAAGAAGTAAAGGAAATAGTAGCGTACGCTGCCAAACGCTACATTACTGTAGTGCCTGAAATTGAAATGCCTGGTCACGCTTCGGCAGCATTAACTGCTTACCCTTACCTGGGTTGTACCGGCGGTCCATATGAAGTACAACAAACCTGGGGCGTATTCAACGATGTGTTTTGCGCCGGTAACGACAGCGTGTTTACTTTTATCCAGAATGTGCTGGATGAAGTAATGCCTTTGTTCCCTGCTAAATTTGTACACGTGGGTGGCGACGAATGCCCTAAAGAAAGCTGGAAGAAATGTCCGAAATGCCAAAAGAGAATAGCTGACCTTAAATTGAAAGATGAGCATGAACTGCAAAGCTATTTTATACAACGCATGGAAAAATACATCAACAGCAAAGGCAAAACCATCATTGGCTGGGACGAAATTCTGGAAGGTGGTTTAGCGCCCAATGCCGTTGTAATGAGCTGGCGGGGTGAACAAGGTGGTATTGAAGCAGCCAAACAAAACCACGATGTTATTATGACGCCCGGTGGTTACTGCTACTTTGATCATGCTCAGGCAAAAAAGGAAGACTCCTTAACCATTGGCGGTTATTTGCCTGTTAAGCAAACCTATAGTTATGAGCCTGTATCAAAAGAGTTGAGTGAAACAGAAGGCAAACACATTTTGGGCGCCCAGGCCAATTTATGGACGGAATACATCCCTAACACCTCAAAGGTTGAGTACATGATCTTTCCCCGTTTAAGCGCCCTGAGCGAAGTATTATGGAGCCCTGCAGCCAAACGCAACTGGAATGATTTTGAGACCCGCCTGCAAACCCAAACCAAACGATATACTTTATGGGGAACTAACTATAACAAAACGTTTGAATAATATTAAATTAGCGCAACTATAAAAACCGATTAGTTATGAGCATGGTTGATTCGTTTGGGAAGATACCTGTACGTATTTATCCCGATCTAAAAGAAGGTTCAAAATTCGCAGCCAAAGAGATTGCCGATCTCATCCGCAGTAAACAAGCGGCCGGCCAGCCCTGCGTACTTGGTTTGGCAACCGGTAGCACCCCCCGGTCAACATATGCCGAACTGGTAAGAATGCACAAGGAAGAAGGCCTGAGCTTTAAGAATGTGATCACTTTTAACCTGGATGA
>CBIMFG010001108.1:0-2501 GCA_966243125.1 uncultured Niastella sp. | reverse complement strand
CGGTGGTGGCGGTAAAGGACTGGAATGCGATAAGTTCAATCCCGAAGCAGTGACGCTGCAATTCAACAGCTGGTTTGCAGAAGCCATTCGTCAGGCCGGACCCGATGTAGCAAAGGACGCACTGAAATTATTTCATATTGATAGCTGGGAATGCGGCAGTCAGAACTGGTCGCCGATTTTTAGGGCGGAATTTAAAAAACGCCGCGGCTATGATTGTTTCCCTTATCTCATTTCTATGACCGGCGTGCCCGTGCAAAGTGCAGATGTGTCGGAACGTTTTTTATACGACGTTCGCCAAACGATCATAGAACTGATAAGAGATGTGTTTTATGTAACGTTGAAGAACCTGGCCCATGAAAAGGGATGTTTAATGAGTGCAGAAAGCATTGCACCCACTATGACCAGCGACGGGTTACTGCATTATAAGGAAGCAGACTTGCCCATGGGCGAATTTTGGTTACGAAGCCCCACACACGATAAACCAAACGATATGTTCGACGCCATTTCCGGCGCGCATATTTATGGCAAACCCGTTATTCAGGCAGAAGCATTTACCGAATTGCGTTTGGCCTGGGATGAACATCCGGGCATGTTAAAAGCATTGGCTGATAGAAATTTTGGGATGGGTATAAACAAGCTGGTATACCATGTATCTATGCTGAACCCCTGGCTCAATCGTAAACCGGGTATGACCTTAAATGGCATCGGTTTGTATTTTCAGCGCGATCAAACCTGGTGGAAACCGGGGGCAACTGTTTGGGTGGAATATGCAAAACGCTGCCAGGCGTTGCTGCAGTATGGCAAACCGGTTGTAGATGTAGCTGTGTTTACCGGTGAAGAAATTCCCCGTCGTTCCATATTGCCTGATCGATTAGTAAGTACGCTGCCTGGCATCTTTGGTGATTCTGTAATACAGGCAGAGAAAAAGCGATTAGCCAACAACGGTAATCCATTACGCACCATGCCCGAAGGGGTTACACATTCGGCCAATATGGCCGATCCTGAAAAATGGATCGATGCATTGCATGGCTATGCCTATGATTGTTTTAACCCCGATGTTTTGATGCAGGCTACTGTTCGCAATGGAAAAGTGGAATTTCCCGGTGGCGCCAGTTATAAAGTGTTGGTGCTGCCACAACCGCACCCTATGTCGCCCGTGGCCAAACGAATGACACCGGCTGTAATAAAGAAGATTGCTGAGTTGGTACAGGCCGGTGCTACTATTATTGTAAATGACGCGCCTGAGCAATCGTACAGCCTGGAACAAAAAGCAACTGCTGATAAAGAGATAAAAGCTATTGCCGCTACCATTTGGAAGAAGGCGCCATCTGGTAAGTTGAAACAATGGAAAGTAGGTAAGGGTACTGTTGTACAGGGGCCTTATACCGAAAGCTCTTTTGCGCCCATTGGTTTGGAGAAAGACATCACCTTCCAGGATACGTCCAGAAACTTCATTGGCGATTTGGCCTGGACGCACAGAACAGGTGATGCTGGTGATATTTATTTTATCAGCAACCAGCGCAACGAAGAGCGCATAGTAGTAACAACGTTACGGGTTAATAACCGGGTGCCTGAGATCTGGAACCCTGTAACCGGCGATACCACCAAACCTTATTTGTACAGCTTTAAAAATGACCGCACCACCTTCCCGCTGGTGCTGCCCGCCAATGGAAGCGTATTTGTAATATTACGCAGGCCAGCGACAAAAGCGTACTACAATCCTTTTGGCTTTGGCATAGTGCCGCATTCGCTTAATCTGCCCTGGACGGTCACCTTTGATAGTACAAAAGGTGGTCCCGCCAAACCGGTAATATTCGAGCACTTAAAAGACTGGACAACGGATAATGATCCGGCTATTAAATATTATTCGGGTACAGCTGCCTACACCTATACATTGGATTTTAACACTTCAACAACGCCCCGATCGAAGATCTTTATAACGGCAGAAAAAATAGCGAACCTGGCTGCCGTATATGTAAATGGAAAATCATGTGGGGTTATGTGGACGCCGCCCTACCGGGTTGATGTGACCAACGCCATTCATCCTGGTAAGAATGAATTGCGGATTGAAGTGACCAATACCTGGTTCAACCGGTTAAAAGGCGATCTGTTATTGCCGGAGAAAGAACGCACCACCTGGACCAACGCGCCTTTCTGGTCGAAAGATAAACCGCTGTTGCCAGCAGGATTGTTAGGACCGGTAACTTTGGAAGTAGAACAATAATAGTGAACGTTGAAAATTTTGTAAAAGCTATGTATAAAAGTATTCATCTTTTCCTCGTCCTGTTGGTAGCGGGAGATTGTGTGTACAGTCAGAATAACAGCCTGGTGAATACCAGCAAGAGTGCGCATGTTAAACTACAACCGGTTGACCTTTCGGCCACCGTTTGGACAGGCGGGTTTTGGGGCGAACGGATGCAGGTATGCAAAGACTCTATGGTGCCGCATTTGTGGCGCACCTATACCGACGCCAAAGTAAGCCATGCGTATAAGAATTTTGA
>CBIMFG010001107.1:0-2506 GCA_966243125.1 uncultured Niastella sp. | reverse complement strand
GTTGTATCACAGAACGGCGCTTCGTATCCCTTCAACAATGCACCACCTGCCGGCGGCAACGCCTCGTTTTACAATGCCATCAGCAATCCCAACCTGGAATGGGAAAAAACAAAACAGCTCAACTTTGGTCTCGACCTGGGTTTGCTGAACAACCGCATTACCCTCTCGGCCGATTATTACCGTCGTAAAACCGATAACCTGATGCTGAACGTGCCCACACCTGGGTCCTTTGGGTTAAACAACGGTGGGGTACTGGCGAATGTAGGCTCCATGCAAAACAATGGTCTCGATGTGCAGTTGGGATACAATAAAAAAACAGGTGAATTTCAATGGGATGTTACCGGCCTTATCAGTTTCATCAACAACAAGGTATTAAAAATGAATACGCCCAATGCCACTATTGATCAGGGTGGCGATCAGGATTTTGGGGGTGGTGCTAATATGACCCGTACTATGGAAGGCCATCCCATTCAATCGTTCTACGGCTATATTGTAGATGGTATTTTCCAGTCACAGGATGAAGTGAACAACAGCCCTGTACAGGAAACCAAAACTGCTCCCGGCGATCTGAAATTCCGCGATATCAGCGGACCCGATAAAAAACCAGATGGAGTGATCAATGCCGACGACCGCGCCTTCCTGGGTAATTATCTGCCGGACTATTCTTATTCGCTCAACCTGAATGCGAACTACAAACATTTTGATGCCAGTGTGTTTTTCCAGGGTGTACAGGGTAACCAGATCTTCAACGCTACCCGTATCATCAGCGAGGGTATGGCCCGGTTATTCGGTTCCGGTACAAATGTATTAAATGCGTGGACGCCCACGAATACCAATACCGATGTGCCCCGCGCCATTGCCGGCGACCCCAATACGAATGTGCGCCCTTCTACCCGGTGGATAGAAAACGGCTCCTACCTGCGCCTGAAGAACATTACTATTGGCTATACAGTACCTAACAGCGTGTTACAGTCCATGACCCGAAATGCAGTAAGCAGTTTCAGCATATATATAGGTTCGCAAAACCTGGTAACGTTTACCAAATACAAAGGTTGGGACCCCGAAATAGGCTCAAAGAATACCACACTTACCAACGGGATCGATTATGGGCAGTACCCCGCCGCCCGTTCCTTCCTGGTAGGCTTGCAGGTAGGGTTCTAAACCATGTTCATTATGTATTAACAAACGATCATTATGAAACGAAACCATATATACCGATTGAGTGCACTGGCCACTATTGTAACTATAGCAACATTTATTGCCTGCAATAAGCAATTGGATAAAACCAATCCCAGCTACCCAACGCTGAGCACCTATTTCCGCAACAGCGATGAATTACAAAAAGGAGTGAATGCCGTTTATTCCACTTTCCATTCCGGACAACTCGTTGCGCGCGAATGGTTCTTTTTGCACGACCTGCGCAGCGACGATATGGCGGCCGGCGGCAGCCAGCTGGAGTTGCCCCGCCGGCAAATACTTGAAGGCAACATAACACCCGACAATACCGTCATGAACGACGTGTGGAAAGGGCTGTTCACCATTATACACCGTGCCAATACGGTTATTTTTTATGCCCCCAATGTGAATGACAATACCAGTTTGCGAGATCGCACCCTGGCTGAAGCTAAATTTTTCAGAGGCTGGGCTTACTTTGAGCTGGCTTCGTTATGGGGGGCGGTACCTTTGTACCTGCAACCGGTGACCGAATCATCGCAATTTCAGTCAAGACAACCGGTTGATAACATTTATGCACAGGTAATAACCGATCTAACGGAAGCGGCTGCAACATTACCAACCGTGTATGATGCCGCCGATCGCGGCCGGGTTACCAAAGGGGCTGCTTTAGCTATGCTGGGCCGCGTGCAAATGCAAAAAGGCGATTATGCAGCCGCCCGCACCGCTTTACTGGCTGTAAAGAATTTAAACCTGTATTCACTTACTGCCAATTACCAGGATAATTTTTTAGAGGAAACCGAGTTCAACTCCGAGTCCATCTTCGAAGCGGTTTTCTTTGAAACGGCGCCCAACCAGTTCAACTGGGGATATACCGGCGACGATCCCAGCCAGCCACAGGGTACAGTTCACAACCAGGAATATTCACCTATTGCCTGGCGAAACCTGATCCCATCTGACAGATACCTGCAGGAATTTGAAAATACAGCGCGTGGCGCCGGCAAAACAGACCCCAGGTATAAGATGTCGGTATATGAAACCGGCGATACCTATAACAACGGGAGTGCGGTGCTTACCGATGCCGATCAAAACGGTAATTCATCCACCGTATTCGGGGTAACCAAAAAAGTAAGCTGGCGCAAATACATGCTCATCTATAAACATGGCAAAGGCGGCGACCGCGCAGGCGGTGGCATTAACCAACGCATTATTCGTTATGCCGAGGTATTGTTAATGCTGGCCGAATGCGAGAACGAACTAAACAATCCCGCTGCGGCCATCGACTACCTGAACCAGGTGCGCGACCGGCCTACTGTAGCCATGCCACATTACC
>CBIMFG010001106.1:0-2508 GCA_966243125.1 uncultured Niastella sp. | reverse complement strand
TCCTTGTACTCATAACCGGGATCGGCAAAATGGGCAAACACATCCACCCAGCCTGGCGATAAATGCAACTGGTTGCCTGTGATAACTTTATCTGCTTCCACTGAAATAGCAGGTTGAATATCCTTGATAACTCCTGATTCGATAAGGACATCCTGCTTGGTACCGTTAAATGGGGATGATGGGTCAGTAATTGTAACCTGTTGAATTAGAATCTTCATTCTCAAAAAGTTGAGCGAAGATAAGGTTTTCTATTTTAAGTTCTTAGTTCTTAGTTCTCAGTTCTTTAGTTTAGTGGTGAGTAAGGTGGTAACAGGTAACTTTCTCTATCTTCGCTGTTAATTTACCTATGGCGGATTTTATCATATATGTGGGACAAATAGAAGAATACCAGATGTTGAACGACAGGCAATCGCTGGATTCCATTTTTCGCAAGGCGCAAAGCGCGGTAGTAGGCGGGGAGGTGGTGGCGCTGGTTCGTAAAAATTCAAATGGTACCGAATACCGGTTTGAAGAAATTTCAACCCTCGAAGACCTGAACGCTTATAAGAAGAACGTTTATAAATACGTAAAAGAAGACTAAAACGCTGAAGGCCGAACGCTTAACGCCAGTAAAATATAAAGCCCTCCCGATTTTAGCCGGGAGGGCTTATTTATTACTCAACCAGTTTTGTAACACTGGCATGCTGTTCTATATCTTTCAATGTAGCAGTAGTTGGCTCCAATTCTACCACCACCTGTTTACGGGCGGTTGTCCACCGGCCACGGCTAATACTATATTCTCCACCCATCATATTAAACAAACTGGCATCGGTTGCGGCAGTTGGGTGAGCCGCATTTACCGCGTATGGCATATTGGATGTGTTGCCAGGTGAGCGGTAATGCAAATAAGGTACTTTCACCGGCTTATAGGTAGCAGGATCTATGGCTATCGAATTCATAAAGTACCAGTCGTTATTACAGATCCTGTAACCTAAGATCGGGGTTTTGTCTGCGTTATAAATGTCAGCGCCGCCACCCGTGGCCACAAACAATACATCTTCGGGAACAGATGCTTCGGTAACAGTAGTTCCTTTAAAGAGGGCTACCCCACAGGTATTGCCGCTGTTGGGGAAGGGGCCTGAGGTGGCGCTAAACGCACTTGCCTTGGCCAGCCCGCCATCGCCGGTGGCATTATACGTTTTTTGATACAGGTTTGTGGTAGCAGGAAAAGTATCTTTACCGCCAGATCCGCTGATCTTTTTATTCTGGAAAGCAAAATAAAAGAATTGTCCTTTGTTTACACCGCCCTTTGTAATATTCCATTTAATGGTACGCTGCCCGCCTGTAGCCCAGCCGGCAGTAAGCGGAGTAGCGGTATTATTATTACCTGAATTGGAACTAAATACGATGCTGTAAGGGGTGGCTGTAAAATCCAGGTCTTTAGTAGCGATCATTTGTACATATTCATAACCACCATCACCACCTTTAGGGTCGCCCAAGAACCCGGAGATGACCAACTCCTGATCAGAAGTTCCCATATTTACGATATCATCTCCGTTCCTTGTTCTATAGTCTATAGGCCCGTCAACAGTACGAAAAGGAATGCCGACATAGGCAGCCAGCGGGTAGGGCGTATTGTTAGCATAACTGGCAGCCGGATTTGTATAAAGGGCCAGGTCGCCAAACCCATCATTGATCACCTGATGGCCACTGATCACCGCTCCTTGTTTTGGGACAGGATTGAAACTGCTCTTGTTAATAACACAAAGCGAGCTTTCATACAATTCAGGATGAGCAGTTAACTCAGCTACTGTTAACGGGGTAATGCCAACTGTTCCTTTGCCTGCAGCGGTTACGTTGGCTTCTGTTAAACCGGTAATGGTTAAGATGCCATTTTTACGGGTTAAGGTACTGCCGGCAATATCAATCAATACCGAGTCGCCGGAATGATAATTGGCAGCAGCAGCGCCAATTTCTACCGAAATACCACGCAGCGTTTGCAGGCGCCTGATATCCTGTACCACCAGCAAACCGGCAGGAAGATTTTTTTCGGTATGGTCTGAAATAACAACCGCAGCCAGTTTGCTGGCGCCATACATGAGTTCTTTGGTAAGCACCAGGTCCTGGTCTTTATACAACTGACGCACATCCAAACAGGCAATAATATCGCTGGGTGTGCCGCCCGGATAATCGTATTTAATCTTGTTGCAACCGCTTATGGCCGCAGCTAAGTTTATGATTAAAAATAGATTTACTAAATATTTCATCGTAATGATTTTTTTATAATTGATACACTTAAGGGCGCTGCCACCATACCTGGGTAAATATTTCATCGGGGCCCTGTATAGCTACTGCGTTTTTATAATTGGTTGGGTTGGCAGCCTGTACATACACCGGGTACACCATACGTGCGGGCATTACGCCACCGTTTTGTAATCCGGGTCCTTTTGGCAACACAGGATGTCCTGTTCGCCGGTATTCAAACCACTGTTGCAGATCGGTACAAAACAGTGCATAGTATTTCTGTAA
>CBIMFG010001105.1:0-2513 GCA_966243125.1 uncultured Niastella sp. | reverse complement strand
TAGCTGGTTTATGTGGAAGTGAACAATGCAGTTTTATAGAGCACTACTGTTTACCCAAGCCTTCTATTAAACTTCCTTTCGTCCCGGCATCCCGGGACCACAAATTTTAATTGACAAACCATCTGTAAAGGGAAGAAAACAAATGCAGCCCCCCTGGCTGATTTATTTACAATCAGGAGAAACAAAAATGGAAGCAGGGTAGCCTCCCAACCGCACACGTTTGGGGGGAATGATCCAAAAATTATCAATAGTAAAGTACAGGTAACATGGATTCTGAACTTGTGCGAATGGTATCCCCGGAACTGTTGAAGAAAGTATGCGGCACCTGTAATTATGGCAGTAAGGATATGGCCCGGGAGAAAGCCGCAGGCGGCAGCGATACAAATTTTTAAAACTATTAGATGGTACATGCAGCAAGCAATTTGATCCAAAGATGAAGTGATGTGCCGCGGTAAAGCCTGGAAATTTGTTTCAAAAATATATTTTTCGAAAAAATTTATATTTTATGCGCAACAAGATTAAAATCAAGCATAAACGCCTAAAATATTTTTAATGACCGTAGCCATTTTTATAATTTTGTTTCCCTTTCTGTTAATATTGTATCATACAATTTCAAGCGGAATAAATTGCTTTTGCTGAATCGGGGAAATATTGCTAAATAGGACTGTCCAAACCAAATATTTTCTGCTGTCATATGAACTGCCGAAAAAATATATTTCCCAAAAACCGTAAGCCATTTTGGCGTCAGGTCAAGAATCATTCTTTCATTTTTCTGGCTGCTATTCTATTGTTAGCCGCATGTACCCGGCAAACAGACCCGAAACAATACCGCATCGGTTTTTCGCAATGCATCGGTTCTGATGCCTGGCGCCAGACCATGTTGGAAGAAATGAAACGGGAGTTGAGCTTTCACGCCAATATAACGCTCATTTACCGGCAGGCAGATGGCAATAGTCAAAAACAAATTGAGCAGGTAAATGAGTTGTTGAAGGATGATATTGACCTGCTGATTATCTCGCCCAATGAAGCGGAGCCGCTTACACCCATTGTGGTCAAAGCATTTCAAAACCGCATCCCGGTAATCGTTGTTGACCGTAAAATAGCCACCTCGTATTATTCAGCTTATGTTGGCGGCGATAATTACGAAATAGGAAAACTGGCCGGAACCTATGCTGCTAACCTGCTCAAGGGCAAAGGAAATATTATTGAAGTAACCGGCTTGCCAAAATCATCCCCGGCCATAGAACGACACCAGGGTTTTACTGATGTTCTAAAAAATTATCCGGGTATCGCCGTTGTGAAACAGGTGAACGGCCAATGGCTGAAAGAGATAGCGCAAAAAGAATTAGCCGCGGTCACTGACCGCTATCCCGGTATCAATCTTGTTTTTGCGCACAACGACAGAATGGCGCTTGGTTCTTATGAAGTATATAAGGCTAAAGACAGCAACGCGGTACCAAAAATCATTGGCGTAGATGGACTTTCGGTAAAGGGTGCAGGCCTTGACCTGGTGGCGGGTAAGGTACTTACCGCCACCATGCTTTATCCTACAGGCGGCCAGGAAGCTATCATGACAGCGGTAGATATTTTGGAAGGCAGGCCATATAAAAAAGAGGACCGTTTATTTACGACAATTGTTGATTCGAGTAATGTAAGGATATTAAAACTGCAGAACGAAAAAGTGCAGGCCCAGCAAAGGGACATTGACCGCCGCCAGCAAAAAATAGAGCAACAGCTTGCTATCACGCACAGCCAAACGGCAGCCATTTACACCATCTCCGTATTGTTGTTCATTGCCCTTATACTTGGCCTGGTTACATATTATTATTTGCGGGAGAAGAAAAAAATAAACCGTCAGCTCCATCTGCAGAACGAAGAAATTATAAACCAGCGAAACGAATTGATTGAAGTTTCGGCTCAGGTGAAAGCCGCTAATGAAGCCAAGGTTAATTTTTTCACGAACATCTCGCATGAGTTCCGGACGCCACTCACATTGATACTCGGCCCGCTTGAAGAATTGCTGGCCGATAAAAAGGCTAGCTATACCACGAAACAAAGCCTTACACTGATCCAGAAAAACGTTATCCGCCTGTTGCGCCTGTTCAATCAATTGATAGATTTCCGGAAAATTGAAGCTGAAAAAATGAAGTTGCGGGCAACAGAAGCTGACCTTGTATCCTTTGTTTCCGAAATTATTGACTCCTATAAAAGCATGGCAAAAAAACGGTCCATCGACCTGAGGCTGATAACGGAAGAAAGCCACATCATGGCATGGTTTGACACCAACATGATCGACAAGGTTATTTTCAATTTGCTTTCCAATGCATTTAAGTTTACAGCTAATAACGGTTTTGTTCATGTTCATATCGGCAAGACGGCCGAAGGAAAGGCAGTGCTGATAAAAGTAGAAGACAATGGCGTGGGCATTAGCAGAGACGCACTGGCGCATACTTTTGAACCCTTTTACCAGGGCGCTTTTGAAAACTATAAAGGATCAGGACTAGGGCTTGCAT
>CBIMFG010001104.1:0-2514 GCA_966243125.1 uncultured Niastella sp. | reverse complement strand
CTGTTGAAAAGGGGCCGGGTAGCATTGCCTTCGGTGATTTGGATGGAGATGGCAAACCGGAATTGGCCGTTGTAAACTTTAACGCGGGCCAGGCAAGCAGGCTTTCCATCTTTCAAAATACAAGTACAAGCGGTAATATAAATTTTGGTACACGCAGCGACTATCCAACCGGCCTTGGCTCAGGCGATGTGGCTATTGCAGATATGAATATGGATGGAAAACCCGATGTAATTGTGGCTGTTGGTGGTTCCGGAATGTTTTCCCTCTTTCAAAATACAACGGTTGGCAACAATATCACTTTTGCGGCAAAACAGGATTTTATCACGGGGTTTAACCCGGCTGCTTTGGCGGTGGCCGATTTTGACCTGGATGGCCGGCCAGATATTGTTACCGCCAATGCCACCAATGGAACTATGTCTTTGTTCAGGAATTATAGCACAGGTGGCACCCTTGGGCTAACTCAGTTACCTGATTTTTATTACGGACCCTTTCCTGGCCAGGCATCAACTGGTGATTTGGATGGGGATGGCAAGCTGGATTTGATTTTCAGAAACGGCAGTCAGTTTACATTTCTCTATAACACCAGTTCTGCTCCCAATATATCGTTTGCCAATGCCCGCAATTTTACATTGCCGGCTAAAAATGCAAGCGTGGGTGACTTGAATGGCGACGGCAAACCTGATTTGGCCGTAGGGCAATATGGCACTGGTAAGATTGCCATTTATGAAAACACCACTGCGGCGCCGGGCAATCTCAGCATGGCTACGAGTGTTGATTTTACCATCGCTGCTAATTTTGATACCGAAACTGCGATCGGTGATCTGGATGGCGATGGCAAACCGGAGATTGTGGCGGTTAGTGATTGGAGTAATTCAGCAACCATTCTGCGAAATAATATCGATAATCCTGTTATAACCCAATTTTCACCGGTTACAGCACGCAAAGGCGATGTGGTTACCATTACCGGTCCGGACCTTAGTAGTGTAGATGGCGTAAAGTTTGGTGGTGTACCCGCCAGTTCATTTACGAAAGTTTCCTCAACCAGAGTAGATGCCGTAGTAGCTGGAGGTGCATCAGGAAATGTGACCGTAACGGTGACCGGCGCACCACAAACAGGAAGTTTGTATGGCTTTAGCTTTATACCAGGAATTAGCGCAAACGGTTCAACGAATATTTGTGCTAACAGTGCTGTTACATTAACTTCAACTGCATTGGCTAATAACCAATGGTATAAAAATAACACGATCATTCCCGGCGCTACCGGTACTACTTACCAGGCAACCACGGCAGGAAATTATACAATAGCAACCACCAGCAGTGGTATTACAACTACTTCCCCAACAGGTACAAGTGTTACTGTAATCACAACAGCTATGCCCATCATTACGGCTAATGGTGGTTTGCTGACTTCAAGCGCCGCTTCGGGCAACCAATGGTACCTTAACGGAACGCTTATACCAAACGCTACCAATAAGACCTACCAGCCGCTGGTATCGGGTAATTACACGGTTACTGCAACCGCAAACGGCTGTGTGAGCGATTTTTCTGCTGCTTATAATTTCACCGTCACCGCCACCGTAGACCTTGGAAACGGTAAAACCATAAAACTGTGGCCAAACCCAGTACAGTCTACATTGGTTTTGCAGTGGGATATAGCCAATTTGCAATCGGTGTCTGTGTACATAACAGATATGTATGGATTGCCGGTTATATACAAACAAGGAATTATTGCAGGTGGAAGCATTAATACAGCTGCATTATCACCAGGCACTTATTTTGTAAAAATGGTTGGTGCCAATAAAAAGCTGCTGGGTACGGTGAAGATCCTGAAGGTGAATTAATGATCCTGAGATGATAAAATAGCATAACCCAGGCTGAGCGGCCTGGGTTTTGTTTTTGGCTTGTTGAATTTCAGTAATTTCATATAATATGGATCTCCAAATAAACACCCTGCAAAATTTATTTATGCAGGCGCCGGCAGCGATTGCGATCCTGCAGGGGCCGGAATTCATTATAGAATTTGCCAACGAACAGCTGTTCAAATCCTGGTCGCGCACTGCTGAAATAATTGGCAGGCCTATGTTGGAAGTATTGCCTGAATTAAAAGATCAATCCTTTCCGGGTTTGTTGCGGCAGGTGATGCAAACCGGAGAACCCTATCATTGCCGGGAAGAAAAAGCGGTATTGTTGAAAGACGGTATGCCGGTAGATATATACTATGATTATGTGTACAAGCCCATACTGGAAGCCAATGGAAAAGCTTCCGGCGTTATTGTAATGGCCAATGACATAACCGAACAGGTGCTGGCACGCAAAAAGGCGGAAGAAAGCGAAGAACGGCTTCGGATGGCAAGGGACGAATCGGAACGACAAAAACGCCTTTACGAAGCAATAACCCGCAGTACTCCCGATCTTATTTATGTATTTGATCTGGAATACCGGTTTACTTACGCCAACGAGGCATTATTAACCATGTGGGGATTAACCTGGGAACAATCTGCCGGAAAAAAGTTG
>CBIMFG010001103.1:0-2519 GCA_966243125.1 uncultured Niastella sp. | reverse complement strand
GAAGAGAATAATCATTTACTCACGTTTTAGAACGACATTCGTGTTTGCAAACCACTATCATGAGTACACCAGTAACATTTACAAATGAGGAATTGGCCAGGTATAACCGGCATATCATTATGCCCGAATTTGGCTTGGCCGCCCAGCAAAAACTAAAAGCGGCTAAGGTGCTGGTAGTCGGTTCGGGCGGATTGGGAAGCCCGGTGTTGTTGTACCTGGCCGCTGCCGGCATTGGCACCATTGGTATTGTTGATTTTGATGTGGTTGACGACAGCAACCTGCAACGTCAGGTATTGTTTGGCGTAAATGAAATAGGCAAACCAAAAGTGGAAGCTGCCAAAGCAAGGTTGCAAGCGCTGAACCCGCATATTGACTTTATACTATACAACACGCAGCTCACATCACAAAACGCCCTGGATATTATAAAAGATTATGACGTAGTAGCCGATGGCACTGATAATTTTCCTACGCGGTACCTGGTGAATGATGCGTGCGTTTTATTGGGCAAACCCAATATTTATGCTTCCATTTTTCAGTTTGAAGGACAGGTATCCGTATTCAACTACACCCATGCCAACGGGGAGCAAGGACCGAATTACCGCGACCTCTATCCAACCCCTCCGCCACCCGGCTTAGTACCCAGTTGTGCCGAAGGCGGCGTATTAGGCGTATTGCCCGGCATTATTGGCAGTTTACAGGCATTGGAAGTGATCAAAGTGATCACCGGAGTAGGGGATCCACTGGCAGGGCGCTTTTATATTTTTGATGCGCTGAACTTCGAAAGCCGCACCTTCAACATCTCCCGTCGTGACGACAATCCATTGAATGGAAAAAATCCAACCATTACTGAACTTATCGATTATGAACAGTTCTGTGGCGTAAAAGCAGTGGAGAAACCGGTTAAGGAAATTACCGCTTCAGAACTATACGATTGGCAGATAAAGGGCACACCCTTTCAACTCATTGATGTACGCGAACCTTATGAGTACGATATTGTAAACATCGGCGCCGAGCTGATACCATTGGCCACCGTAGCCGAACAGGCCGATAAATTCAATAAAGATATTCCCGTGATAGTCCATTGCAAAATGGGTGGCCGCAGTGCCAAAGCCATACGGGAGTTGGAGGACAAGTTTGGGTTTACTAATTTATATAATTTGAAAGGTGGTATACTGGCTTATATTGATGAGGTGAAGCCGGAGCTTACAAAATATTGAATATCGAATTTCCAAACTTGAATGTTGAAGTGAGTACAGGTGTACAAGAGTGCGACGCAAGAAAAGCTTAATAGATTTTCTTGCGCCGGCAACAAAAACATAGAACAAGGAACTCTGAACTAAGTAGCCGAAGGATCCTTCCGTTTCATCTTAGCCAAAAACTTTCTTCTAATAACAATCTCCGTAGCCGGAATATTTTCCATCTTACTTTCGAGCCAGCTGATGATATCCAGGTAGGCAAAGGCCCGGGTTTCGAAGCGGTTGGCCTGTAACTGCTTTAGTTGTTCCAACAGTTTGGCAAACTCCGGCTTTAACTGGCGGGGCGACAAATGGAACGTACGGCGCAAAAAGCGAAAGATCTCTTCTTCCACCACGCTCAGGTTGCCCATCTTCGCCATAAAGCGATAAACCGATTTAAACAGGTATTCCAGCAACTGAAAATTACCCAGCTCGTAATGGGCTATTAAATGCAACAGACGGCTATAGCATTGCAAGTCGGTGCGCAGGTCAACCTTCCAGTTGATGATGCTATTAAGATAGTCGATGGCCTTTTCGTAATGTCCGCTGCCAAAATACAGCGACGCAAATTTGTAATAGAACACCAGTATGCGGTGGCGATCGAGGTAGATCTCGTATTCTTTCAGGTTTTCTTCAATATACGGCACCAGTTTCAACCCCTCGGTAAACGTGCCCTCCATAAAGTGCATGTTGATCTTACTCACATTGAGGTACACAAAAACCTGAATGCGGTTATTGTGGTTGTTGGTCACCAGGTCGCTGTTAGCGAAGGCCTCAAATTTGTCGAGGGATTCCTTCAGCTTGGAATGGTTCTGCAGATCGAGGTGGGCGCCCATGAGGTTGTGCATGCCTTTGATGTAGTGAGCCGTTTCCACTTCAACCATAAAAGGTTCTTTTTCGAACAACTCCACCCATTTTTGCGTGTAGCGGTAGTATTGTAAAAAGTCCTGTCGAATAAAGGCGTACCAGCAATAGCTTTGGTACAGGTACAGGCGGTCGTAAAAGCCTTTGGCTTCATCGGCCCCATTGGGAAAATGCTGGTCGAAGAACTGCTGGATCTCCTTTTCATCATTCTCATCGCGGGCATGGCCGTTCTTGATGTACCAGCTGTACAACAGCAGTGATAAATTGCTCAGTTTGCTCACCATTACCAGGCGGCGATTAGTTTCATCTACCTCGCCCGTTAACTGCTCGGCGCGGTCGGTCATACTGCGCGTTATATGCAGAGCCTCGATCTTTTTCTCAAAAAACAGCACCTGCAATAAATAGGTGATCTGGTTGTTT
>CBIMFG010001102.1:0-2528 GCA_966243125.1 uncultured Niastella sp. | reverse complement strand
AATAAAATGCGCCTAATACAATACCAAGAAATAAGCGGGGCAGAAAACCTGAAAACTGGAAGTGTAATGCAGAGAACAATACAGCTGTTAATATAATGCCTGCCCAGGGATTACGGGTTAATTGTATCACTACCCTTTGCAATGCGCCCCTGAAAAACAATTCTTCTCCAATAGCCGGTAACAAGGCAATAATGAACACATTCACTAAGATCCCCCAAACACTTTTTGTTTTAAGAATGGCGGTTAATTGTTTAACAGTTTCCTCTTCCATTCTTATAAAATTTTCAGGCAGCGGAATAAGCTCATTTAGCTGGCCCAGCCAAATAACAAACGGCATGGCCATTAACATACCCAGTATGGCCAAAATGTACATACTCGCTTTCTCAGCGTTCCTGAAACCTAAAAAATAACCATAATTTCCAGTGAAGGTGAACCGGGCGAAAAGGAATGACGGTACTATGAATACAAGGATAGTAGAAAGGGCCTGTGTTAACTTTATTAAATTGATCACCATTGGCTTATTCAGATCCAGCCCTTTTTGAATATCAATATTAGCGCCAGCGAAAATGAACAATTGTATTGCACCCGCAGCAATAAAAAACAGACCAAAAACTCCAAGTAAAACCCCTAATTGCGATAAGGGTGATTTTATACGTAAATGACGGCTCATAGGCTGGTGTAAACAAAGATTAGTATGTAAATTTGCAGCTTCGAATTCCTTGCAAAAACTGCAAGATAACTAACAAAATCAACATGGTACGAATCGCTGATATCTCACTTCCTGATTTTCCACTGCTGCTGGCTCCTATGGAGGATGTTAGCGATCCACCATTCCGTTTTGTTTGTAAGCAAAACGGTGCCGATTTAATGTATAGCGAATTCATTTCCAGCGAAGGATTGATCCGCGATGCCATCAAAAGCAGGGCAAAGCTTGATTTTAACGAATTTGAGCGCCCTTTTGGTATTCAGATCTTTGGCGGTGATGAAGAAGCTATGGCCCTGAGTGCCAGAATAGTAGATACAGTTCAACCCGACCTTGTAGATATAAATTTTGGTTGCCCGGTAAAAAAAGTAGTAAGCAAAGGCGCCGGCGCTGCTGTTTTAAAGGATATAGATGCCATGGTACGCTTAACATCGGCTGTGGTAAAATCAACCTCTTTACCGGTTACGGTGAAAACACGCCTTGGTTGGGACGATAACAGCAAAAATATTGAAGAAGTGGCCGAACGCCTGCAGGATGCAGGTATAAAAGCCCTTACCATCCATGGCCGCACCCGCGCACAACTGTACAAAGGTGAAGCCGACTGGACACTGATCGCTGCCGTAAAAAACAATCCCCGTATTAATATTCCTATTTTTGGCAATGGCGATATTGATACCCCGCAAAAAGCGCTTGAGTACAAAAACCGCTATGGCGTTGATGGTATTATGATCGGCCGCGCTGCCATCGGCTATCCCTGGATCTTCAGGGAAATAAAACATTTTATGCAAACCGGCGAAATGCTGCCATTGCCCTCTATTGAAGAACGTGTAGAAACCTGTCGTACCCATGCCCATAAATCGGTTGAATGGAAAGGTGAGGTGCTGGGTATTCTGGAAATGCGTCGCCATTACTCCAATTACCTGAAAGGATTGTCACACGTTAAAGAATTTCGCACCCGGCTGGTAACAGTAAAAACTTTGGCAGAAGTTGATGGAATCCTGAACGAGGTAAAAGAAAAATTCAGCGGCACTGTTCTGGAACGTGAGGTTATTCCTTTATCGGAAGACCAATTTCCTGCCTGCGCCGTTTAAGCAGCATTTTATAATATTGCCCATATATGTTAAACCTTATTATCTCCGCTGGAAAAAAGATAACCAGAGCGGCAATGGCAGTTTTAACCATTGTTGCAATTGCCATTGTAATCACTGGTTGTCCGCCACAAAATAAGATCCAGAAAAGCAAAGCCGGTAAAAGTAATGCGTTGTACAATATCGACAGTACCACACTCATCAATCACCTTGCTTATTTGTCATCAGCGGCCATGGCCGGCAGAGAAATAGCCACCCCCGGCAATCAGCTGGCGCGGGAACATATTATACATGTTTTTGATTCCCTTCAAATAAACAAGCTGGGCGACTCCCGGTTACAGCCCTTTCCTTTTGGACACGATAACCAACAAGGCACCAACGTAATGGGGGTTATAAAAGGCAGTGCTGACGAAAATCATTATCTCGTCATCACCGCACATTACGATCACCTGGGAGTACGCAATGGAAACATCTATTACGGAACAGATGACAATGCATCCGGTACAGCCGCCCTGCTAACCATGATGGCGTATTTTAAACAACACCCGCCCAAACGTTCTCTGATCTTTGTTGCATTCGACGGGGAAGAAAAAGGCCTGTTAGGGTCTAAATATTTTGTGGCTCATTGTCCCGTACCGTTATCAAATATTTTGTTGAACGTGAATATGGATATGGTAAGCCGTAACGATAGCAACGAGATCTTTCATCTCCGTATAGAATCTTCCAGAAAACTTTTT